>JBDSGI010000547.1:0-3143 GCA_039919035.1 Opitutaceae bacterium | reverse complement strand
GATGTCTCAGCGAAATATCGAGTGGACCCGTCGCAGGTTTATTTGACCGGGTTTAGCATGGGCGGGTTTGGAACGTGGAGTCTTGGCATGAGGTATCCGCACCGATTCGCCGCAATCGCGCCCATTTGCGGTGGCGGTGACTTGGTCGACATAGGCGCTGGACTGCCCGGGAAACAACCGGCCCTCCAATCGCTGCCGATCTGGGTTTTTCACGGAGGAAAGGATGCGGCGGTTCCGCTTTCCGAGTCCGAGCGGATGATTGCCGCGGTGAAAAAAGTCAGCGGAAACAATAATGTGCGGCTCACCGTATATCCCGAAGCTGGGCATGACTCATGGACGGAGACCTACGACAACCCAGAGCTATACCGCTGGTCTTTGCAGCACAGGCGATAGTCCCGCAAATCGCGCGCGCGATCGGACTGCCGCAGACGGCTACTTGGCGATGATAGGTGACTTCATGCGCCCGCGAACGTTGGCGCAGCGCACCGGCGGCGTGCGTGGAGTTGCTCTTAGTCGCGCGTCGATTGCGCGAGTAAAACGAAACGGCGCTCACCGCGTTCTTGCGGCAATATCAGGAGCGGCTGATCGCGCAGGAGCGCGACCAGTTCATCGTCGGTAATGATTTCGTAGGCGGGCGTCGGTTTCGCGGTGGAAACGACCGCCGGGACCAAACTTGGGGTTGATTGCGGGTCGCGCATGGCGAAGAAAATACCGGTGGCGATTGCGACCAGTCCGCCACCGGTGGCGGCGGCATGTCGTAGCTTGACCCGGGTCCGCGCACGGGCGGCGGCGCGCAGCGCAAACTTGCTGGCTGCACTTCCGTTCCAGTCACCGTGAAACGTCTCGGCCACCAGCCGCGCGTGCGAATCGTTTTTGTCATTCATGGGATTTGAGCATGTCGATGAGGACGCGTCGGAGTTCTGCGCGGGCGCGCGTGAGGCGCGATTCGACGGCCTTGGGTGTAATTTCTAGCCGTGCGGCGAGTGAACGAACATCGAGGCCGGAGAAATACTTCTGTTCGAGCAGCGCGCGGTCGGCGGCATCCAGTCGGTTAAGCGCAGATTCAAGGGCTTCCGACAGCGTGGCGTCGTCATTTTCGTCCGATGCGTCTTCCGGGGCGGCGAGTGGATTGCGGAGCAGTTGCCAAAATGTCCGGCGGCGGCGCCAGCAGTCGTGCAGCGCGGAGCGGGCGACGGTGCGAAGCCAAGCGGTGAACATTGGGGCCGAGTCGCAGGGGCGCGCATGGCGCGCGATGCGAAGGTAGGTCTGTTGCAATGCCTCGCTCGCGAGATCGTGGTCGCCGCGGGTGGCGGCGAGGTGCTGGCGGAAAATTCCCGGACCGTAGTCGCGGTGAAACTCGGTCCAGGCTTCGTCGTCGCCGCGCGCGAGGCCGCTCGTGAGGTCACGCAGCGGCGAGGGCGCGGAGGTGGACTCCATGCGGGCGGGGTAGCCGGCGGCGTTCAACGGACTCGCGACTCCGTGCATGTGGCCACGACTATGACGATGGTGTCAGCGCTGAACAGGACTATTGCGCAAACGGGCGACGACTTGCTTGGCGATGCCGGCGGCAGGGCCGGGGCCGGAGACGAGGAGGAGTTTCGTCGCGGGATGAAACTTTACGCGTAGGGCGGCGGCATCGTGGGCCGGGTCGAGTTCCCATGCCGTGCGAATGGCGTCAACGATGGCGTCGACGGTTTGCTCGGCAGTGATGAACTCACCGAGTTGGAAGGATTCGAAGACGGGTTGTGGCGGACGATTCGCGTCCGGTGAATTTTCGGCATGTCGCAAAACGCAGACGACCGATTTCGCATGATTCGGATCGGGGTGGTCTCCTCCGACGAAACGCAGATTTAGTCCGCGTGGTTGGAGGAAATTATCCAAAACACTGAGAACGGTGCCCCAAGTTACGTTTCGTAGCACGAACGGCGGGAGCGGTGTCTCGAGGTCCGCAGCGTCGCCAGCGTTGATGAGATTGATTGTTCGTTCGTGATCTTTCGAGGCGGCGGCGAGGAATGCGCTGAGCGGGCCGCCACCGGAGCGGATAGTGAGGAGACGGGGGACGTTTTTGTAAATTCTCTCCATGACGATACGGCTTTCGTCCAATTCTTCTTGTGAGAGGTTGCCCGCTTCGAACCGTTGCTTAGCCAAATCGAGTCGTTTGGTGGCAATTTCGATTTCCGACGAGTCGCTGTAGGTCCAATAAAGCAGAAATTCTCCCGGCCCGGCGGTTTGGTCCGAGGTCTTGGCTCGGGCCGGTTGAGCCGATGCCAAAGAAGCGAGGGAGGTGGCGAGGACCAAACTGAGGATTGGAAGGAGGGATTTTCTCATGAGCGGTGGTTGCTACAGAGAAATACGCGCGCCGGGTGGAAATCCTTCGCAAAAAAAACGCGAGCCCGGTGGGGCCCGCGTTTTTAGTCGGAAGAAATCTAGGCGAAAATTCTCAAACCGGCGCCGCCTTCGGCGTCTCCGCCATCGCCGCATCGAGTGACTTTAGCATCGCCGCGATGGTCTCGTCGGTCTCGTCGCCCATGTTCGAGATGCGGAAGGTCTTGCCCTTGAGTTTGCCGTAGCCGCCGTCGATCACGAGGTGGTGCTTCGACTTGAGCGTCTTGTTCAGCGCCGCGAGATCGATGTTCTGGGTGTTGGCGAAGCAGTTCAGGGTGACGGAGCCGTAGCCTTCCTTCGGGAACAGCTTGAAGCCTTTGCCGAAAACGAAATCGCGCACGGCTTTGTTCAGGCGTGCGTGGCGGGCGTAGCGGGCCTCGAGGCCCTCAGCCTTGATGTCGTCGAGTTTCGACTTCAGCGCGTAGAAGAGCGGGATGACCGGCGTGCTGGGCGTCATGCCGGCCTCGTGATTTTTTTGGAATTCCACGAAGTCGAAATAGTAGCCGCGATCCGGCATCGTGGCGGCGCGGTCGAGCGCTTTCTTGGAAACCGAGAGGAATGACAGGCCGGGCGGAAGGGCGAAGGCTTTTTGCGAGCCGGCGACGAGCACGTCGATGCCGAGTTCGTCTTTTTTGATCGGAATCGCGCTCAGCGAGCTGACGGTATCGACGATGGCGATGACGTCGGGGAACTCGCGCACCACCTTCATGATTGCGGCGAGATCGCTCATGCAGCCGCAGGACGTTTCGTTGTGGATG
>JBDSGI010000546.1:0-2619 GCA_039919035.1 Opitutaceae bacterium | reverse complement strand
TGATGCTGCTGTCGCTCTCGCCGACGAGCCAACCCGTGAGCGTCTGGCCGTCCTGCGTGACCACGGTCAACGTCTGATAGTTCGGCGCGACCTCGTAGTTGGGCACGAGGATGTGGAGGAGAATCGCATCCGCCGGCTGGTTGCGCAGCCCCGTGAGATCGGGACCAACTTTGCCGCCCACGCCGCGATGCGTGTGACACGCCGAGCAGACCCGCTGAAAGGCCGAATGCCCGAGCGCAACGTCGCCTCCCGGCGCGATCACGTCGCGATAGGCCCGATAGACCTCCATGCGATCGCCCCCTTCGATCGACTTGAAGATGGTTTCGGCTTCGACGCGCACGATCGGGTCCAGATGCTTCAGCAACTGCGCACGCCGGACCGGCGAAATCTCCGCCGGCGCAATCACGCCCGACTTAATCGCCCCGACTAGCGCCGACACCAGCGTCGGGCGCGCCGCCAACGTCGCGACCACCGCCTCGCGAATCTGCGGCGTGTAACCCCGCCAATTTTCCCGTCGCACCAGCAGCGCGCCCGCTCGTCGATCACCCGTTCGCTCCAGCGCGCGGATCGCAGCGAGTTGCAGTTCGCTCGCCTGCGGACGGCCAAGCATCTGCATCGCGGTCGGCTCAACGAGCAGGAAGTCGGCGTAACCCAGGAGCGCGAGGGCATTGAGGCGTTCAGCGAGCGGCGCGTCCGGCTCAAGCGAACGCGTGGCGGCGGCGCGATACAGCTCTCGTAGCGCCGTTGCCTCCTCGCCGCTCAGCAGGTTCGCGAGCGTGAGTTTTTCGCCTGCCCCTTTCGTCACGCTGCGACCGCGCAAACCCTCCGCCAGCCCCAACACCGCCGCGATCCGCCACGCTAGGTTGCCTTCAGTCCCGAGGGTCGGGCGCAGGAAATCGCGGCATGCCTCGGCCGTCGCGCCCGCGCCAAACACGCGGCCGAGATGCTCCATCATCACGGCATAGTTCGCCGGATTTTCCGTCCGCTTCGATTGTAACGCCGCAAGAAACGCGACCAGTCGGCCGCCCACTCCACTGAGCACCGCCGCCCGCGCCCAACGGTCACCGCCATCCCGAATGGCGATTTCGGCCAGCGCCGGAACCACCTCCCGTTCGGCGGCGGAACCAAGAGCAAGTGCGGCGCAGAAACGCACGCGCCCGTCGGGATCACGCGCGGTCGCCAGCAGTGTCGCGAGCAGTTCGGGCGCGCGCCCCCAGAGTTCCCCCGCCAATTGCACGGCTTGCTCGCGCACCCGCGCATCCGCGTCGCGCAACGCCGCTGCGATGACCCGCGACGAGAGCCCCTGCATAACACGCAAGGTCCACAAAGCCCGGGTGCGGGCTTCAGCGGAGCCGCCGTCGGTCGCGATTTTTTCGAGCGCCATCGTCAGTGCGGGCGACCGGCCACCCTGCTCGATCAGCAGCCGCTGCGCCCGCGCCCGCCACCACTCATCCGCAGATTCGAGATCGCTTATCAGCGCGGCCTCGCCCGTTTCACTCCCGCTTCGTTGCGGCAGCCGGGCCGTGTCCTTGACCACGCGATAAATCCGCCCGCGATCCTTGCCGCTTTGGAAATCGAGCAGGCCGCGCGATTCTTCCGGCACGTAGCGCGGGTGATCGATTTCGCGGCGATACATATCGGCGACGTAGAGCGCGCCATCCGGGCCGTTCGCGAGGAAGACGGGGCGAAACCACACATCGGTCGAGGCGAGAAATTCCTTTCCCGTTTCAGATAGGGTCGAGCGCAGCGAAGCACCGTCGCTGCGAAAAATCTGCCGCTGCACGAGATTCTGCGCGGGCTCGCAGATGAACACGTTGCCCACATGTGTCGGCGTGAGCGCCGTGCCGTTGAAGACCACGAGGCCGCTCGCCGAGGTAAACGTGCCGGTGTGCGGCGCGGCCATCAGCTTCGGCATATACTCCGCGGTGATCGCGGCGCGGCTGATGGGGAAAACCTTCGCCTCGGCTTCGACCTTTGAGACCTCTTGCATCGAGTCGCTGAACGCGAGGTGTGGGTTGCGCCTCAGCTGCCAGGGTTCGAGCATGACCTGCAGCACCGGATGGCGGTTCGTGGACACGAAGCGCCGGCCAAACGCGTCGAACGTCAGCCCGAACTGCCCGCGTCCGCCGGTGTTCTCGAATTCAAACGTGTCCGGATCGAAGCGGCCATCGCGTCCCGTGAAGCTCACCGCCGCGCGCTCCGGATGCTCGGGCGAGGTGATTTTGCCGCCGTTGAGCCCGCTCGTGAGATAAACTTTCCCGTCCAGCCCGAGCGTAGGGTGACTCGTGCGCAGTTGCGCGGTCTTCGTGATGTCGAAGCCTGTCAGCACCACGCGGCGCACATCAGCCACGCCGTCACCATCGGTGTCCTGCAAAAACAATATGTCCGGCGCCGCCGTCACGAACACGCCGCCGCGCCAGAGCATGATGCCGTTCACGTAGCCGAGCCCCGTCGCGAACTCCGTCCGCTTATCGAACCGCCCGTCGCCATCGGTGTCCTCCAGCACCGCAATCCGCCCCACCGTCGTCCGGTCGCCTTCGACTGGATCGGGATAACCTCGGCCTTCGACGACGTAGAGCTTCCGCGGATTCTCAAAGGCAAACGCCACCGGACTGACCA
>JBDSGI010000545.1:0-2861 GCA_039919035.1 Opitutaceae bacterium | reverse complement strand
ACGTCGAGCGTCCATTCCAAGCCGGCGAGCATGCGGCCGGCGACTTCGCGCAGGTGCTGGACGAAATCCCCGCCGGTAGTGGCGGGCTGTTGGATCAATCCGACGATGTCGCGCATCGAGTCGGCCGTCTGCCGGGCGACGCGTCGGACTTCCTCCAAATCGCCGCGGGCCATGCCGCCGTCGCGGTGGAGGCCGAGTTCGCTGAGCAGGGCGATGCTCCCGAGGTTGCTCCCGATCTCGTCGTGGAGGTCGGAAGCAATCCGCTCCCGTAGCCGCGTAAATTCCCGTTCGCGGGCGCGCCGCGCCCGTTGCCACGCGACCAATCCCCCCGTGACGGCGAGTAGGCCGGTGAACCAGGCGGCATTAAGCAGGCCTGCGCTGGCGGCCGCCCGCGCCCGCGTGACCCGGTCCTCAACCGCCGTCAACTCGCTGAGCACCTCGCGCCGGCGCGACAGACCGCGCAGCCATTCGGGCCACTCGGTCAAGCGGTGTTCGCTGGCGAAGCCGTCGGTGAGATGTTCCGGGAGCCACGCCTTGGATGCGGACGGATATTGGTCGAGACTGGTCACGGGGCGGCCGAGCGCGACGTTGCGGTCGCCCGAGTAGATTTGCAGCTCCGCGAGCGCGAAGGCGTAGTTGTCCACCCGCTCCCAGAGCTTGGTGGCGGTCACTCTCACGTAGCGGGCGGTGACGTGGCGCCCGGGAAATGTGACGGGGTTCGTCGCCGGATTTGGGAAATCACGAGCCGTCTCGTCCACCAGCAGCGTGGGCCGGGCAAACTCCGGTTCGTCCGCCGTCTCAATCTTGAAACGCACGGGAAACCCGAAGCCGGGCCGGCCGGGAAACTGCACGACGTAGCCCCCGATCATCCGAACTTCGTCGATGGGCGTGGGCGAGCCGAGATCCACCTGCGCCCATTTCACGATGTTGGGCGAATCGACGAGGGCCGAGTGGTAACCCATAGTTCGGCTGCGTTCAGCGGTCAGCGGCGCGCCGAGGATACTTTGGCTGTCGGTCAGAAAAGACGGACGTCCCCAAACGAGCAGACTTTCCAGTGGCTCGCTGGCAACGACCGGCGCGCCGGCGGCGAGATTGCGGTTGCCGCGCATGATCATGATTTCCCCGAGGGCGAAAACGGCGAACGGTTCGACGCGGGTCCACGGCTCCGTCATGGTCACGCGCACGCGGTGGCCGCGCACGCCTTGCGCCGGGAGCCACACCGGCAGGCCGCCCGGATTGGGAAACGCCTGTGCCGTGTGTTCGGCAATCGTGTGCTCGGACTCATCGCCGATAATCTCGACCCGGAACCGGACGGGAAAGCCATAACCCGGCCCCGGAAAATCGCGCGAGGGCGCATCGACCGGCACGAGCACCACCGCATCGATCTCACTTTCTCCCGGCAGTTCCACCTCCACCCAAACCGCAGGCGACATTGGCGTGTGGCCCACCCGATGGATTTGGTAACCGAGCCGCCCGCTTTGCTGGTTGTGGGGCGTCGCGGGCAGTGTCTCCAGTTCCGCCCGCAGCTGGGCCTGCATCGCGAGCGCGCCGCGATAGTCGGCGCTCACCGCGCGCAGCAGCGGCTCGTTCCACGCGGAATCGACGGCGGCGAAAATAGCCGAAGGAACGACGAGCGCGGCGAGCCAAGCGAACCGCGCCACGCTCGGAATCATCCGCCGGCTCACGGCGAAAATTCCTTGATCCGGCCGAGATCGACGTCGACGCCGAGGCCCGGGGCGTCGCTTACGACGACCGCGCCGTCCTTCGCTTGAAAACGCGGCAACGTGAGCTCCTCGCGGAGCGCGCTCTCCGTGCGATCCATCTCAAGAAAAGGCTCCGGCAGCATCAGCCGGCCCGGCTGCACATCCACCGTGCTGAGGAAATGCAGCCCGACGGCGAACCCGATGCCGGTGCCCCAACAGTGGGGCGTCACCGCCACGAAGTGCGCCCGTGCGAGCGCCAGGATGCGCTGGCCCTCGGTCAGGCCGCCGCACGCGCAAAGATCGGGCTGCGCCAGATCGACGGCGCGCGCGTTGAAGAGTTGGTGAAAGCCCGCCACGCCATATTCGCATTCGCCGGCGGCAATCGGGATCGAGGAGCGCGCCCGCAATTCGCGGTAGCCCTCGTAGTCGTCCGGCGACAGCGGTTCTTCGAACCACGCGATGTCGTGCTCCTCGACGCGGCGGACGAGGTCGAGCGCCTCGCGCAGCGCGAAAGCGTGATTCGAATCGATCATCAGTTTCACGCCCGGCCCGATCGCGGCGCGCACGGCGCGGACGTTGGCGGCATCCGCCTCAACGCCGAGGCCCACTTTCATTTTCACCGCGCGGAAACCTTGGGCGACGTAGCCGGCCGCTTCGGCGGCCAGTCGCTCCGTGAGGTTGGGCTGGTCGTCGAAATACATCCCGGTCGCATACACCGCGACGGCGTCGCGGCGCTTGCCGCCGAGGAGCACATGCACCGGCGCGCCGAGAAGTTTCCCTTTCAGATCCCAAAGAGCGAGGTCGAGCGCGCTGAGGGCGGCGAGCAGCACGCCGCGCCGCGCGAAATCGAGCCCGCGCGCGTGCATCCGCTGCCACAGCGCCGCGTTGAGCAGCGGATCCGCCCCGATGAGCAGCGGAGCGAAAAACTCGACGCCGGCCCGCACTACCTCGGCCGGGCCATAGCCTTCGCCCCAGCCGTGGCAACCGTCGTCGGTGGTTACCCGCGCGAGGCAGACCGCGCGGCGATCGACGCGCCACTGGGAGAAGTGGAAGCCGCGGGCCAGCGCCTGCGCGACGACGAACGCCTCGACCCGGGCAATCTTGGCCATGGCGGACTCTCCGCGCCGGCGGACGGCGCGGGCAAACTCAAAACGTGCC
>JBDSGI010000544.1:0-5847 GCA_039919035.1 Opitutaceae bacterium | reverse complement strand
AAGAGGGTCCCATTCCCGACCACAACAGCGGGGAGATCGGCCGCATCGGCGACGAAGACATCGGCATGGCCGCCGTCGAATTTCATGCACAGCAGTGTGACTCGGTGCCCTTGCCACTCGACGACCTTGCAACCCATCACGCCGTGCGAGGCGAGCTTGGGCGGCAAAACGAAGTCAGGATGGCCGCGGTGCGCGGTGAGCCACTGTTTGAGTTCCACTGCGTCGAGCCCGAAGGCCTCCACGTGCTGGGCAGGTTCCAAGGCAACATCCGCCATGGCCCCTTGAAAGGCCGCCAGGTCAGTCTTGCCCGCAGTCACTTTCGATTGCCGCCCGATCACGGCGCACAAAACCGCGACGGCGGCGGCGACCGCGAGCCAGATCGGCTGGCGCCACCCCGCGCGGCGGACCTCCGTGGCGCGGGCGAGCAGCAGCTGCGCCTTCAAATCCTCCGGTGTGCCCCGGGAACGCAGCTTGGCGGCGAACGCAGCATCCAACGCCTGTTCCTCGGCAAACCACCGGGCCAACACCGGATCCTGCCGCGCCAGTGCGAGCGCCTCCTTGAACTGAGGATCGTGGGCGTCCTCGGTGTTGGGCCGATAGGCTTGGAGAATTAACTGGGCCGCTTCGCGAATCATGAGATTTTGGATTTTTTCGGATGGTGGTCGCGGAGCTCAATGACCTCGGCCTGGGCGGGAACACTTCCGGTTTTCCTGCTCGTCACGAGTGCACGCAGCGCAGCCTTCCCGCGCGAAAGTCGCGACATTACCGTGCCGACCGGCACATCGAGCATCGCTGCGATTTCGCGATAGGATAGGCTCTGGAGATAAAATAACACGAGCGGGGTGCGGTGATGCTCATCAATTTCCTGCAATGCTTCCAGCACCACCTGACCGTCCATTTTTTCCACCGTCTCGGCCGTGAGCACCGGGAGTTCATGCAGCGCGGTCTCGAATTCAAAATGGGGAAACCGTTTTTCATGGCGCTTCCAGCCGAGAAACACCCGGTAAAGCGTGGTGAAAAGCCAGGACTTCACCTTGGTGCTATCGCGCAACTGGCCGCTCTTCGTGAGCAGACGGCAGTAGGACTCCTGGGTAAGATCGCGGGCCTCGTCGGCATTGCGCGTCAAGCTCACCGCGAAGCGATGGAGATCCTCGTGATAGAGCGTCACCGCCTGTTCGTAGTCCGAATTGTCCACCGGGATGAGAACAGCGAACGCCCCGTCTATTCCGCCGAATCTCAAAATTCTGCGGCGCGCGGATGGAATAAGCCGCCGGGTCGACCATCCCATCGCTACCTCCCCGGAGGGAAACCAACCAAAAACATCCAACCATGATCAAACTAACGCCCCGTTTTTTATTCGCCGTCGCGCTCTGCGGAGCGGCCGCCACCGTCCCGGCTTCCGCTTCGGGCAGCTATTCCGGCCGTCCGCCCAAACCACCGGCCACTGCCACTTCCGGCGGCGAAATGAAGATGGATCGCGAGAAATACGGCCTCGGCCAAAAAATCTACGACGGCGGAGCCAAGCTCGTGGGCGGCGGCGACGCCAACAGCCAACTGGCGCGGCTTAAAGCGCTGCAAGGTATGCTGCCCGCCGACGCGATGAAGATGAAAGACCTCCCTGCCTTGGCCGGCAAACTCTCCGCCGCCGAAATCGACGCGCTGGAGTATTTCGTGAAGCAGCGCTTCGCGATGAAGAAATAATCCCGCCTCACGCTCCCACTCTCATTTCCAACATGAAACTCATTTCCCGTCTCGCCCTTACGCTCGCCGGAACCGCCGCCGCGCTCACTTCTGCCGTGGCGCAGAACGTCTGGCTCGCCGCCCCCGGCCAGCTCACCGTCACACCCAATTACAGCTACCAATCTTTCGATGAATTCTACGTGGGCACGGCGAAGATGAAGCTCCCGTCGGACATCACGCAGCGCACGTCTGGCCTCCGCTTCGACTACGGGCTCGCGCCGCAACTCGCCCTCGACGCCTCGATCGGCTACACCGAGGTGAAGTTCTCCCCGCCCGGTGCGAGCTTCAAACGCGGCGGGCGCGACGACTCGCGGCTTGGCCTCAACTACGCGATCCTCGCCGAGAGTTCTGAACGGCCTGCTGTCACCGTGCGCGTCGGCGCGATCATCGCCGGCAACTATAACGTGCCCACCACCCTGCCCCCGATCAATCCGGGCGACGGCGCGAACGGCCTCGAAGTGTCCTTTGCCTTCGGCAAGAGCCTGGGCGAAGGCTTGGCGATCTACGACGAAATCGGCTACCGCGACCGGAACCACGGGGTGCCGGACGATCTTTTCGCCAACATTGGGCTCGTGAAACAGTTTGGCCCGGTCGCGATCAACATCGGCTATCGTCGCATCCAAGCGTTGACGGGTGGCGACATCGGCGGGCCTGGCTTCGGCACGAAATTTGGCTTCCCCGGCGTGAAGGAGGTAGCGCAGTTCTACGAGGGCGGCCTGTCATTCAGCGACGACGGCGGTCGCAGTTACCAAATCGGAGCGGCGAAATCTTTCGGCAAGGTGCGTAACACCGGCCGCGCCACGGTTTACACCTTCAGCATCAGTTTCCCGTTCAAGCTATGAGCAGACGGTAAGTCCAATCGCTATCCGCCCGCTCACGATCCTTCTAACGGGATTCGTGAGCGGGTTTTCTTTTGTCCCAGGCACCAGAGCGCCACGAGCGCGACTGCGCCGAACTCCACTGGCCGCAGCCACCACGGGTGGCCGAAGTTGCCGAGTGTCTGGTCCCCGAGATTCAGCCCCGTGACATACGCGAGGCTCACCGCCGCCAGCGCAGCGAGGCCGGGCCAAGAAATCCGGGCCGCGACAAACGGCCACAACCACAGCGCATACCACGGATTCGCCACGGCGGAGAGCAGGAGAAACCAACCGAAAACCCACTCGCCCGGGGGCAAGGCCCGCCCGGGCGCGTGGCGACGTTGGCTCATCTTCCGATTCCACTGCGCCAGCAACCCCGCCCATATCGCCGCAAACGCGAGCCCACACGCCGCGCGCGCGAAGCTTGGCAAGCTGACGGCCGACACCACGGCGTAGACACTTGAATTAAACTCCCACTCTGCCGCCATCGCGCGCAGTCCGGCCAGATCCGCCGCGCTACCTTGCGCCCAGAATGGCGCGTAGCACACCACCACCGCCATTCCCGCCGCGCCCCACGCGCGCCACCCCAATCGCCAAAGCACAAACGGTCCCAGCAACACGGCAAAAATCTTGGTCGCGACGGCGATCCCCACGGCCGCGCCGGCTACGACGATCCAACGGCGTCGCGCCGCCCACCAGCCCGCGACCAAGACGGTGATCGCCAGCACATCAGGATGCGCGTTGAAGCCCGTCTCGAAAATCGCGAGTGGACACCACGCGAGCACGAGCCGACCGCGCGCCGACAACCCGCGCCAAAGCAGAGCTGCCAGCGCGAGTTCGCTGGCCAACAGCAGCAGTTTCCAAGGCCACAGCCGGCTCGGCGCGATCGCGTGGCACAGGCGAAACGCCCACTGGCAGCCCGGTCCATAGATCGTGGGCACGTCGGGATGATTGATGCGGTCGAGAATCTCCCGAAATCCGACCGGCACCGTCGCATCCGTAAAACTCGCTTGCGGCGCTGTGGCGTAAGGATTGCCGGTGAGGGAAAACTGATACCCGTCCCACAGGAACCGATAGTGATCGTCCTCCATCACCGGCTGCGCGCCCATCGCCACTAGTCTGAAAATCACCGCCCAAAACGCGACCCAGCCCGCCATTCGCTCCATTGCCGCGAGCAGGGCCCACGCCATTGCCAGCCAGGCCACGGCGATGACTACCAGCGTCAACGCGAGCGGTGCCCCGCCCTGATGCGAGCGCCACGCCAGCAGCATCCACGCGGCCGTTGAGACGGTGCCGGCGAGCTGCAGCCCCCCCGCTCGCGGAGAAACTTCGCGGAGAAAATTCACCGGATTAAGGGCGGCACTACGAAGTTTGGCATCGTTGTCTGAGTCGGTGGAGGACAAACTATTCCACAGCGCTTGGCAGTGAATAACCGGTGAGGCACTTTGCTCCCAACTTATTCACCGCTTTGTGCGGTGCATCGATTGTGGAGAACAAAGCCTTCATTTTCCGCGGTCGCGGCGCACGCTCTGTTTTGTTCCTTGATAGAACAGTCGAAGCGCAACGACCTGAAAAACGTCGTTGAGAGCACGGCTGGGATAATCCCGGGCGACCGGGGAATGGCTGGTGGCAGCTGGTGCCACCCTCCCCTCCAAACCGCGTTTGCGGAATGGCAGGCATATATCACCAGTTCCTCTGGCCGGAGTCGTGTCCGGTCAGTTCAAACACGAAATAGGAGCTGAGCCGCGAGGCGTGATTAGAAACCACGTCGAGCGGAGTCAGGCCCACGGGAGGTTTCGACCCGTGCGCCGACGCAGTTACCCCAGAGGGTTTTGGTTGCTACTGCGCAGACCAGAACGCCAGCGAGATTCCCGGCGGGACGACCCCGCCAAAAGGCCCGGCTCGACGCACGAGCGGGGCGCGCAAAGGAATCGCGCCGGCGGGGAGAGAGCGGACCTAGGCAAAGTCCGTGAACCTCCTCAACTGGGGCGGCGTGCAAAATCACGTCACCCCGCTGCAAAAGCGAAATGCAACCTGAGAAGTAAGAGGTCAGACCCGTAGCGCGGGGCCAACGGCCGGCCAAAAGCCGGCGCCGTCCCCGTGGTAAAGGTGCCGACGCGAGACAATGAGAATTGCAGGCGTGTCAGCACTACGTCCGTCGCGACATTCCCGGCAGGGAGTGTCAAAACTGGGCGCAGAGGCCTCATTCGAAAGATCCCGACCGGCGACGGTCAGGACGGTCCCGCCATGAGACCGAGACATCCGCATGCCGCGGAGAGTGGCGTCGGGAAGCACACCGCCCGCGAAAGCGAGCGCGTCCAAGCGTGTGCCACCGGGAAAGAGCACGTGACGAACGCCCACCCCCACAAATTGGCCTCGGAAGCCTTAACCACTTCCGGGGCCTTTTTGTTTTCTGATTTTCGATCGTGTCGGCCCGCCACTTCCGGGGCGAAACCATGAGACACTCCTGCCGCAATTTCTCCCGATGCTGCCAGCCCACAACTCCGCGAGTCTACCGAGGTTGCCTGGTCTGGCCGCTCATACTCCGCATCGCCTTGCTCTGCTCCTGCGCGTTCTGCCGGTTGGCCTTCTGCATCTCGCGATCAATTTTATCTTTCTCCTTCTGCGTCATCTCGCGGTCGGTCGTGGCGCAACCGGACAAAACCAAACCGGAGATCAGAAAGAGCACGAGGGCGGCGCGGTGGGGCTTCATGCAGCGATCTCGTTACACGGCTCACGTCCGGCCGGTCAACGGGCAAAGCGCACCCGAATCCCCTTGTCCGACGTCGCCGCTCTTTCGTCGTGACCGCCTTGCTCCGCTCGGGCTAGCTTTGTCATTTCCACCTCAAAAAAATCCCCGCATGAAAATCCTTACGTTCCCCACCCTGCTCTCGTTCGCCTGCCTCTCGGCCCTCGCGCAGACGCCCGTAATTCCCTCAAAGGAAATTCAAATCAAAACCGCTCTGCTCGCCGCCCCACCGCAGTGGCGCGACGGCGCAGCTGTGCTGGGCTACAATGAGCAAGGGTTGCTCGTCGAGCTACGCCCCGGCACCAACAGCCAAATTTGTCTCAGCGACGACCCGAAGACGCCGGGCTTCAGCGCCGCGTGTTATCACAAGGATCTCGAGCCATTCATGGCGCGCGGCCGGGAGCTGCGGAAGGAGGGCAAGACGACCAAACAGGTTTTCGATCTCCGCGAAGTCGAGGTAAAGTCCGGCAAGCTGGCGATGCCGAAGGGGCCCACGACGCT
>JBDSGI010000543.1:0-2718 GCA_039919035.1 Opitutaceae bacterium | reverse complement strand
GCTTGTTTGGAGTGATGAGATCGAGGCCGTGGAAGGAGAGCTTGCGCTTGGGTTTCGGGTCCAAGGCGACAAATTTTCCGGCCGCACGGGCGAGATCGGTCACGCGCGCGACGAGCTCGTCGCTGAGGATGCCCTTGGCGTAGTCGGAGAGAATCACGGCGTCGCAGCGGACGATTTCGCGCGCGAGTAACGGCGTGGCTTTGGCGGCTGGAAACTCATACGCGGTCGGCGCGGCCTCGCGGTCGAGCCGGCAGAGTTGCTGATGCTGCACAAGCACGCGGGTCTTTACGATGGTCGGCGCCTCGCCAGGCGTCGCGATGGTGGCGATTTTTTTGCCGTGGAGAATGGCAGTCAGGCGCTCCCCAGCCTCATCGCGGCCGATGAAACCCGCCACGGTGCAATGCGCCCCAAGCGAGGCGATGTTGAGCGCGACGTTGGCGGCGCCGCCGGCCGTCCACGAATCGCGCCCGATGTCCACCACCGGCACCGGTGCTTCGGGCGAGATGCGGGTGGCATCGCCCCAGATGTAGTGGTCGAGCATCACATCGCCGATGACGAGGATGCGCAGGCGGGAGATTTTTTTGAGCAGGGAGGGCAGGGAACGCATCGGAGGAGTTAGAAAATAATTTGGAAGTCAGGGAATCAGGCATCGGAAACGAGGGCCTCGGTCCCAGAGTTCATGAGTCCCAGATTCACGATTAGGCGAATTCCCAACCGTAGTGGTAGCGCGATAGCAGTGTCGGCTTGCCGGTTGTGACTTGGACGACGTCCTCGATGCGGCAGCCGCCGAGGCCGGGGTAGTAGAGGCCGGGCTCGACCGTTACGACGGAGTGTTTCGGCAGCGTATAGTCAATGGAACCGCTCAGGCGCGGCAGCTCGTGGACGGCGAGGCCGAGGCCGTGACCGGTGCCGTGGAAGAAACCCACCGAGCCCTTGGCGCTGTGCTTCGTCTCGAAGCCGCGCGCGGTGAAGACCGCGACGCACGCGCCGTGGACATCGCGGCCGTTGGCGCCGGCGCGAATCTTGCCGAGCGCGGCGAGCTGGGCGGCGCGGACGGCGGCGACGAGCGCGCGCTGCGCGTCGCTCGCCCGGCCACGGAGAAACGTCCGCGTCATGTCGCCGTGGTAGCCCGTCGCCGTCACGCGCGGGAAAATATCCACGATGATCAGTTCGTTGGCCCGCAGCGGACCGGAGCCCCGGTCATGGGGGTCGCAGGCTTGGTCGCCGCCAGCGACGATGGTGGTGGCGGAGACGGCGCCGGCCTCCAAGCAGGCTACCTCGATGGCGAACTTGATAATCTCGCTCGTGAGCGGCCGGCCGCGATAGAGGAGCTTGCGGCCGCTGACCTGGCTGGCGCGCAGGATTTTTTCGGCGGCGGCGAAGCCGAGTGCGCTACAGCGGTTGCCTTCGCGGATGGCGGCGACCTCGGCGGGCGTCTTTATTTCGCGGGCGGGAAACAATGCGCCGTCGGCGACTTCGAGCGTGAGGCCGAGTGCGAGCAGTTTCGCGTAAATGCCGGCGGGAAAATCGTCGCCCACGGTGAAGCGCGTCACTTTGTATTCTTTCGCCACGAGGGCGATGACCTCGGCCCCGCCGGGCCGGCGCTCCGGCCAGAGTTCGCGCGCGCGTTTCAGATAGGGCTCCTGCGGGAGGACGACATCGAAGTCCGACGTGCGCTTTACCCGGCCAAATTCCAGCGCGCTGACGACGGCGACCTTCTTGCCGCGATGCCCAAAGGCAACAAACGGATCGGGCACGCTCACCCTCCCGAAATAGAGGGCGTCGGGGCTATGTTCGGTGGCGGCGTAGAGGAGAGGAGGCGGCGGATTTTTTCCGGGCACGGAAGGGAGAGGTTGAGTCGGAGGGTGGCGGGCATTAGCCACCGCCCCGATGAAAAATGCAAATCCGGTTTCGCAGGGGCGCGGCTTCCTGCTGGCCGCGGCGCTGGCGCTCGCGGCGTGCGGGCGGAATGCCCCGGAGCGCGCGCCGTCCGTGCCGCCTTCGCCACCGCTCGCGGCGGGGGCCGAGGCGAAGACCGCCGGCGCACCGGTGCCCTACACCTTCGACGTGGTCACTGCGTGGCCGCACGATCGCGGGGCCTTCACGCAGGGGCTCGTGGTGCGCAACGGCGGGTTTCTGGAAAGCACCGGGCTCAACGGCCAGTCCACGCTGCGCGAGGTGGATCTGAAAACCGGCCGCGTGCTGAAACAGGTGGCCATCGCCGCGCAATATTTCGGCGAAGGCCTCGCCGTGATTGGGGACCGGGCGTTCGTGCTCACGTGGCAGCACGGCAAGGGCTTTGTTTACGACGCCGACACGTTTCGGCTCGAGCGGGAGTTTGCCTACACCGGCGAAGGCTGGGGCCTTACGACCGACGGCACTTCCCTCATCCTCAGCGACGGCACCGCGCGCCTGCGGTTCCTCGACCCGACGACGTTTGCCGTGACGCGCACCGTCGAGGTCACGAGCGAGGGCAAGCCGGTCGAGCATCTCAACGAGCTCGAATTCATCCGCGGCGAAGTGTTCGCCAATATCTGGATGGAAAACGAAATCCTCCGCATCGATCCCGCGACCGGCGCGGTGCGCGGCGTGATCGACTGCAGCGGGCTCCTGCCGCGCGCCGAAATCCGCCCCGACACCGACGTTCTCAACGGCATCGCCTACGACCCCGCGACCGACCGCCTCTTCCTCACCGGCAAACGCTGGCCGAAAATCTAC
>JBDSGI010000542.1:0-3346 GCA_039919035.1 Opitutaceae bacterium | reverse complement strand
TGTCGCGCACGCCGCGCTCGAACCCCGCGCTCTACACGGAGGCGTGGGAACTCATCCGCGATCTCTACGCCGCGACGCCGGCCGCCCTTGCCGCCGGGTTCAGCGCGTCGAGTTTCTCGTTCAACAGCGGCGAGGGCCGCTGTGATCATTGCCTCGGCCTCGGCTACGAGCGCGTCGAGATGCAGTTTCTCTCCGATGTCTTCGTGCCGTGCCCGGTCTGCGAAAGCCGTCGCTTCAAACCCGAGGTCCTCGCGATCCAATGGAACGGCCGCTCGATTTCCGATCTACTCAACACCTCGGTCACCGATGCGCTCGCGCTTTTTGATAAGCATCCGGAAATTCAGCGCCGCCTCGGCTCGCTCGATTCCGTCGGACTCGGCTACCTCACGCTCGGCCAACCGCTCAACACCCTGAGCGGCGGCGAATCGCAACGCCTCAAACTCGTCCGCTACCTCGGCGCCTACACCTCCGATTCCGAGCCAGCGAAAATCGAAAACCCAAAATCGACGATCGCCGCCGGCGCCCTGCTCTTGCTCGACGAGCCCACCACTGGCCTCCACCGCCACGACGTGAAGCGCCTCCTCGCCGTGCTCCAAGCCCTCGTGGATCGCGGCCACAGCGTCGTCGTGATCGAGCACAACCTCGATGTGCTGAAGTCCGCCGACTGGCTGATCGAGGTCGGCCCCGAAGCCGGCGCACAAGGCGGCAGTATTGTTGCCGAGGGTCCGCCCGAGCGGGTCGCCGCCGCCGACACCGCCACGTCGCCCTTTCTCCGCGCTGCGCTCGATGATTTCGGATCGCGGATTGCAGATCGCGGATTTGAAGCGGCGGAATCACCCGGCGTTTACGAGGTCAATCCGCACTCCGCAACCCGCGATCCGCAATTGGTCATCATCGGCGCACGGGAAAACAACCTCAAAAACCTCTCCCTCACCATCCCGCACCGCCAGTTCAACGTCGTCACCGGCGTCTCCGGCTCGGGCAAATCCACCCTCGCGTTCGACATCGTGTTTGCCGAGGGCCAGCGGCGGTTCATGGAGTCGATGTCGCCCTACGCGCGACAGTTCGTCGAACAGCTCCCGCGCCCCGCCGTCGATCGGTTGACCGGGATTCCGCCCACCGTCGCCATCGAGCAACGCGTCACGCGTGGCTCACGCAAGTCCACGGTCGCGACGATCACCGAGGTCGCGCAATACCTCCGCCTCCTTTACGCGCGCCTCGGCACGCAACATCACCCCGACACCGACAAGCCGGTGAAACCGCTCTCGCCGGGCGCGTTGAAGGCCCTGCTTGCCCGCGTGATGACCGCGACGCCCAAGGCGAAAAAAGCGAAGCATCTTTATCTGTGTGCGCCGCTCATTCGTGGCCGCAAAGGCCATCACCAGCCCATCGCCACCTGGATCGAGAATCAGGGTTACGAACTGATGCGCGCCGACGGCCGGCTCACGCGCGTCGATGCGTTTCAAAAACTTGACCGCTACAAAGAGCACGACATCGAGGTCGTCGTCGCCGATCTGAAGACGGCCGCGAAACCCGGCGCGGAACTCGACACCGCCCTCAAGCTCGGCAAGGGGTCGTGTTTCCTGCTCACGCCCCAGGGAGAAATCCTTTCGTGGTTCTCCACCACGCGCACCGACATCGAAACGGGCGAGAGCTTTCCCGAACTCGATCCCAAAAATTTCTCGTTCAACTCACCGCGCGGCTGGTGCCCGACGTGCCGGGGCCACGGCCGCGTCTTCCCGTGGATGCTGGAACCCGACGACGAGGATGAAGACGATCCCGCCGCGCGCCTGCGCGAATTCGGCATCGATTCGGCCGCCGATCTTTCCGACGCGGGCACGCCCTGTCCCGAGTGTCACGGCGAACGGCTCAACCGCGCCGGCCGCGCCGTGAAACTCCACCTTCGCGGCAAACAAGCGCCGTTGTCTCTGCCCGCGCTACTGCGCAGCACGCCTTCAGAGCTGCTCGAGCGGCTGCGCCAGCTCGACCTCGATGCGCGTGGCAAACTCATCGTGCAAGACATCGTCCCACAGATCGAGGAGCGCCTGAAGTTTCTCGATCACGTCGGCCTCGGCTACCTCGCCCTGGAACGTCCAACCGAAACGCTTTCCGGTGGCGAAGCCCAGCGCATCCGGCTGGCCGCCCAGCTCGGCTCGAATCTCTCCGGGGTCCTCTACGTCCTCGACGAGCCCAGTATCGGCCTCCACGCGCGTGATAACGACCGCCTGATCGAAACGCTCATCACGCTGCGCGAAAAAGGAAACACCCTCCTCGTCGTCGAACATGACGACGAGCTCATGGCGCGCGCCGATCAAATCATCGACCTCGGGCCGGCCGCCGGCATCCACGGCGGAGAATTGCTGGCCCAAGGCACGCCGGCGGAAATCAAGGCGAGCGCCAGTTCGCTCACCGGCCTTTTCCTCGCCAAGGGCATCGCGCACCCGCTGCGCGGCGAGTATCGACCAGTCAACGCGCTCAACCACGATCAACTCACCCTCACCGGCGTGCAGTTCCGAAATCTGAAAAACTTCGATCTCCACCTCCCACCAGGACGCCTGATCATGGTCGCGGGCCCGAGCGGCGCGGGAAAATCCACCCTCTTCCGCGATGTCCTCCAGCCCGCCGTCGCCCACGCCATCAAGGCGAAAAAGAAAACGCTCACCGGCCGCGACTTCATCAAGGCCACCGGTTTCGCCACCGAGGGCTCGCCCTCGCCGTTCGCCGCCCTCACTGGCGCCAGCGCCTTTCGTTCCGTCGTCGAAGTCGACCAAGCACCCATCGGAAAAACGCCGCGCTCCACGCCCGCGACCTACCTCGGCATTTTCGATCTCATCCGGCAGTTTTTCGCTTCACTGCCTGAGTCGAAAATTCGCGGCTACTCCGCCGGCCGCTTCTCCTTTAACACCGCCGGCGGGCGCTGCCCAACCTGCGAGGGCGCGGGCCGCATCAAGCTGGAGATGGCGTTCATGCCCGACACCTACCTGCCCTGCGACGATTGCCGTGGCGGGCGCTACAGCGCCGAACTGAGCGACATCAGCTGGAAGGGAAAGAGCATCGCTCAAGTCTTGCAGCTCACGTTCGAGGAGGCGGCGGTGTTTTTCGACTTCCATTCGCAGCTCGCGCAGGTCTGCCAGCTCATGGTCGATTGCGGCCTCGGCTACCTTACGCTGGGCCAAAGTTCGCCCACGCTCTCCGGCGGCGAAGCGCAACGGCTCAAGCTCGTCACCGAACTCTCCACCGGCCTTGCGACCTACCGCGAACGCAGCCGCGGCACGCTGCCGCGCAATCTCTACCTCTTGGAGGAACCGACCATCGGCCTCCACCTCAGCGACTGCGAAAAACTCAT
>JBDSGI010000541.1:0-3151 GCA_039919035.1 Opitutaceae bacterium | reverse complement strand
GCCAATGTTCGAAATCAAGTTTCGGTAGGACAGAATGCTCTTCAAGCCATGCCGCCAGACCGCCAGCGTCCAGCGGTAATCCCACGTGTCAACGCGACCCGCCAAGGTTTCATCAAAACACCGCGCCCAGACTGACCGCTCCGCTTCGTTTTCAATCACCTGGCCCAGCCATTGGCCGCCGCGCTCGGTGCGCCAGTCTTCCATCCCGTGGTCGTAGAGCCGCCACGCGCGCCGCCACGTGGCCCAGCCCCACGAATGCGTGTAGCGGGAGAAAAAATAGCTCGGCCGATCCGGCCCCGGCGGGGGTTGAAAACTGCAGCCGGCAATCTGGGCGACTTCGGCGTGATTGCGATACCGGTCGAGCAACTCGGCACAAAACGAAAAAAAAGTCGGATCGGGCAAACAATCATCCTCCAGAATGATTGCCTCCTCGACTAACGTAAACGCCCAGTCGAGCGCGGACGAAATGCGCCGGGCCGCACCGAGGTTCGTCTCGGAAAAATTCCGGTGCACGTCGCAGGGCCAATCCACGTCGGCAATAACTCGTCGCACTTCGGCGCATCGCTCCGCCTCGCCCGAACGATCAAGCCGCGGACCATCGGCGACAAGCAACAGCGTCTGCGGCTTCGCCTCGCGAATGCGCGACCACACCTGACGCGTGCATTCGACGCGGTTGAAGACGATGAAAACGACAGGGGCTTTATTCATTGCACGCTGAGCCCGAAAACCGGATGCCGCGCCGCCGCGACCATCCCGCCGGAGAAAACCTGATCCAACGCCATGATTTGGTTCCACGCTGCCACCGGCCACAGCGACACTTGGCCAAGAAACGCCGCCGTCGCCGAAAACGTGCTCGGGGGGCCCACGATCAAATCGCAGAGCGACAGTTCGGTCCAACTGCGCATCCAGTGGCCGCCGGCATTGGCCGAGCCGGTCGCGAAATAAACGGGCAGATCGGAAAACAATCCGGGTTCGTGCCACCACTCCGAGGTCACGACAAACGCCACGCGTCGGCGGGGATGCAGCGCGATTATTTGCCGCATCCAAGTGGCGTATTGCGTGGCCGGGAAAAAAAAACGTCCGTCGTGCCACTCGCGATAGTCCGACTGGCGGATGAATACCCCGATCACCAAGTCATGCTCGCGCCGCAACTGCGTGATAAAGTCTGCGGCGGGCTCGGCGAACTCCGCCGCCGGCCGGAAAAGCTCGCGCAGCGCGGCCTCGTGTTTCTCGACCAGCGGCCAGTTGGCGATTTTCCAGCCGCAGCAGGTTGTCACGGCACGGCGCTTCACCCGCGCTAGGAATTCTACGTCAAGCGCGAGGCTCTCCTCGCGCACGATGTCGAGATCAACGGCCTGCCCTCCGGGCCACACGCGGCCCGCCGCCTGCACGACGCGCGACAAGCGGGTTTTCTTTTCGCACGCCGCGAGCAGCCACGCCGGCCGCGCCGCATGACGCTTCGCCAGCCGGTCGGCACGCCCGTCACGCCGGGGGAAAACACAACCGGGATGTGGACGCCACGCGTCGAAATAACGCGCATAGGGCCAGAACGAAAAATTGAGCACCTCCACCTCGCCCGCGTGCTCCAGCGCCCACGCGATCCAGTGCGCGAACCGCAAGACTTGGTTACCGAGCCGCCCGCCACCATGGGTGTAGATGACCTGGGGTAGCATGGCGTCTCAGCCGGCCCACCGCGGGGCAAGCGCGACATAGTTGGCGTAGGAAAAATGCTCCGCCCACGGCCGATAACCACGCAGCTCTACTGCGTGCGGAAAAAGCTTCGCCATCGCATAACCCTTGCCCTCCAACAGCCGATAGAGATCGCGCAGCGTCGTGCCGGCGTCCAGGGCCGCGCCGCCATATTCAAACTGAATCACGTCGACCACGTCGGGTCGCAACCGTTCGCCCAGCCCACGCAGCGCCGCGACTTCGTGGCCTTCGACATCGAGCTTCAACAAATCGACGCGGGCGATTTGCTGCGCCACGAGATAGTCGTCGAGCCGCCGGAGCGGCACGGTCACCGCGCCGCCGCTCTCGCCGCTGTGTTCCGCCCGCGGCACGAGCGAGGCCAGACTGCTACCGCTCTGGCCGTCATAAAGCAACGCCTCGCCCACCCGATCGCTGAGTGCGCTGGGGGTGAGCCGAAACGCTGGCTCGCCGGCTAACGCCGCGCGCAATTCCGCGACGCACGCCGGCGCGGGCTCGAACGCATGCACCTCTACCACGACGCCGATCTCGCGCGCCAGCGCGAACACGCAGCGGCTGTAATCGCCGCGGTTCACGCCACCATCCACGACCACGAACGGTCGTCCCGTTCCGTCGGCGCGATGCGCGCGCAGGAGCTCGCGCACGAGCCAACGCTCGCCGTTGCACTCCATCCGCGGGTCGTCGTTGTTTTCGGCGAGGCGGAAGAGCTGGCGACCGGCTAGTCGCGCGACTCGGCGCCAGAGAGGTGACTGATTTCGCAGGTTCATGGTCGGCGCAGATGGTATAGCCCGGTGCCGAAGCCCCGCTCCGGCGCGTAGCCCGCCCGCAACTCGCGCCCATAGATGTAGCGCTCCTCGGCCAGCACAAGCCCGGGAAACTGCGCCAGCAGGTAGTCACGCGTGAAGGCGCGGTGGGCGTTGAAATAAATCCGGCACTCCGCGTCCACCGGCACGCTCACGTAGAGGTCACCGCCGCGCGCCAGCACGCGGCTCAGCTCGGCCGCCGCCTTCTCCGAACCCCGCGCATCGAACGGATCGCCGTAGCGCCCGAGCCCGATGTGCTCGATCACGCACAACGACGACAGGCTCGCGACCGCCCCATCCGCAAATGGGAGCGCGAGCACCGTGCCGCCGACAAACGTAAAGCCCGCCACCGCGATCTCCACCGGCCGGATATCGACAAAGGTGACTGGCACGAACTGCGCCACCAGCGCCATCGACTTCGCCGCCGAAGCGACATCCACATGGCCCGAAGGTCGCCGGGCGGCGATTTTCGCGGCGAACCAAGCATCCTGCAGGAAATACGTCGGGTCGATCGGGGTCGTCGTCGTGCGGTCAAGCAGGCACGGGAAAACATCGCGACCCCGCAACGCGAACGGAGTGCCTTGGTTCAACCGGCGGAAATGCCGATACTCCCGGGCGAAGCGGAAGAGGCGAGCCAGTCC
>JBDSGI010000540.1:0-7141 GCA_039919035.1 Opitutaceae bacterium | reverse complement strand
GCCTTAACCACCAGATGTTGCTTGATGAAGTATGCGGTAAGCTGACCTCAGAGCAGCACAAAGTCATCAAGGCCAGTGAACGTGAGGTGAGTTCGGTCGTGAGCCTGATTGATGATATCCTGGCATTTGCTCAGATGCGCGGTGGAACGGTGTCGGTCACGCTGGCCGATCTGCCGGTGCGGCGCGCGATTGAGCGGGCGGCCGTTAGCCTCCGCCATCGTTTCCAGCAGGCGGAGTTGACGTTGATCGAATGCCCCGCCGACCCGCCCCTAGTCGGCCGTTACGATGCGAACCGCCTGCAGCAAATCGTCCTGAATTTACTCAACAATGCGCTCAAATTCACCCCGCGCGGTGGCACGATCACGTTGGGCGACCGGCGAGACGGCGATGCATTCGTAATCGATGTGAGCGACACCGGGTGCGGCATTCCGGCGGAGCAAATGCAGCGCGTCTTCGAACCGTTCGTGCAGTTGCAGACGGTAGTTGAATCCAATGAAAAACCAGGCGTCGGCCTAGGTTTGGCGATTTGTCGTGATCTCGCCTTCGCCATGGGGGGCACGATCCGGGTGCAAAGCACGGTCGGCGCCGGTTCAACGTTCAGTGTGGCATTGCCCTTGGCTTCGGTCCCTCGAGTCTGAGGCGGGTCGAAACTGCCTCGAATGAAGAGGGGGCCCGTGCGCAGATTCCGTCCCCGGTCCAGACTCAAGAGAGCGCATTCCCCGCCGGCAAAACCATTATTCTTCCGCGGTTGTTGCGGGCACGGGTTTGGCAGCGGTGGCAGCTCACGGGTGTAAGTGGATGTCGTCTCCACCCTGGACTGGGCGAGCGCTCATAGGCGCGACGGGGACAATTCGCTGGCCCGAAAACTCCAGCCCGCGCTTGCCTTCGGCGAAATGCGTCGTGTTTGCTGGCGTCTTCCCCGTCGCATGAGTCTCCCGAACATCCTCACCCTTTCGCGTGTGCCGCTGATGTTCATCGTCGTGGGGCTGATGTATTCCGACATGAAGTATGCGGCGACGGCCGCATTCTGGCTCTACATCGTGGCCGCGCTGACCGACTGGTTCGACGGCAAGATTGCGCGCGAGCGCGGTGAGGTTTCCTCATTTGGCCGGTTCATGGACTCGGTCATCGACAAGGTGATGGTGATCGGCCTGATGATCGCGCTGGTCAACGACGAGAAGAATTTCATGGGGCACGACATCACCGCGATGGTGCTGCTGCTCTGCATCCTCTGCCGCGAGTTTGCCATCTCGGGCCTGCGCATGGCGGTGGCGGTAAAGGGGCAGGTCGTCGAGGCGGACGCGGGCGGCAAGGTGAAGACATTCGTCCAGCTCAATGCCATCGGCTGGCTCATCGGCGCGCGGATGCTGATTCAGGATTTTCACTTCGCGGGTGACGACCGGCACTGGCCCGGCATCGCGCGCATGATTGGGATGGGGCTTTATGCGCTGTCGGCCGTGCTCACGATCACGTCCGGGATTTCCTATTTCAGGAAACACGGCCGGGTGCTCTTCAACTAGCCGATGCGACTGGCGCAACCGGGGTGGCCGCGGGTGCTGCCGAGCACTTTGGTAATCGCCATTGCAACGCTCGGTCCGATTGGGCGGCGCTTGCCGGCGCCGGGGACGTGGGGCTCGCTGGCCGGGCTGCTCTATTTCGCGCTGTTTTTCCAGCGGGCGAGTATTGGAGCGGTGCTCGTCGCGAGCGCGGTCGGCGCCTATCTCGCGATCATTTTCTGCGGTGAGGCCGAGCTGCGTCTGCGAAAAAAAGATCCGGGTGAGGTCATTCTGGATGAGTTCATCGTGATGCCGTTGTGCTTTCTCGGCTGGCGCACGCTGCCCGCGGCGCTGCCCATCTGGGCGGTCTTCCTCGCGGGCTTCGCGCTGTTTCGTTTCTACGACGTGGTGAAACCATTCGGGATCCGCCGCCTGCAATCCCTGCCGGGGGGCTGGGGAGTCGTCATCGATGACGTGGTGGCGGCGCTCGCCGCCTGTGCGACGTTGCACGCCGGGGCGTGGCTGTGGCTGCGTTTGGCCTAGCGCGGGTGACGCTCCGCGCTTTGCCGGCTTACGGCAGCGGTTGCAGGTGCTCAGCGGGAATCTTCACGAGCAATCCTTGTTGCAACACATCGACGGCCAGTATGACGCCCTGCGGATTCGCCGGGTCGTCGATGAGGCCTTCCAAACCGTGCAGCGCTCCGCCGATGATCCGCGCGCGCCGGCCCTTGGTGAGCAGCGGCATCAGGGTCAGCTCAAATCCCGAGGCCACGATGGCGCGCACGTCCGCCAGTTGGCGGAGAAATTTCGCCTCGTCCTCGATCACGATGATGCGCGCGAGCAAATCCTGTTGGTAGAGTCGCGACGTCTGGGCGGCCGGCAGCTGGGCGAAAACGTAACCGGGGAAAAGCGGTTTCGTGAAACGCTTGGTGCGCGCGCCGTAGCGCCGGATGCTTTCGACCAACGCGAGGTAGTGGGTGAACTTTTCCGCGGCGAGCAGTGCAGCGAATTTTTTTTCGCACCGCGGGCGGGTGTGACAAACCAGCCAGCGAAGCGCAGCCATCGTTCAGCCTTTGAGCAGAAAACGGAGCGCCGCGTGATAGCCCTCGAGCCCGAGGCCCGTGATGACGGCAATGCAGGCCGGCGCGGTGAGGGACGTGTGGCGGAAATCCTCCCTCTTGTAGATATTCGAGATGTGGACCTCGATCGTGGGCAGATGGGCGCCGAGCAACGCGTCGCGCAAGGCGACGCTGGTGTGCGTGAATGCGCCCCCGTTGATCACGAGACCGTCAAACTTTGCATCCACGAGGGAGGCGATCTTGTCGATCAGCGCGCCCTCGTGGTTGGACTGAAAAAACTCGAGTTGCGCGGTGGCGCCGAACTCCGCCTGCAAGGCCTGCTCCAGATCCGCAAGTGTGGACCGGCCGTAAATCTCCGGCTCGCGCTTGCCGAGGCGGTCGAGGTTGGGGCCGTTGAGAATCGCGATCTTTTTCATGCGGGGAGTAATTCAGAAGCGGGCGGGTGCGGAAAAGACAAATCCCGAAGGGGCGGGCGGTTTCCGGGCGGCGGGTTCAGAGCGGATTGTCGGTCGCGATGAATTCCCAAGGCAGCTTGAATTTTTTCGCCAGCTCGGCGGCGAGGGCCTGCACCGCGTGGACTTCCGTCGCGTAGTGACCGCAGAGGTAAAGGTTGAGCTTCTCTTCCTGCGCGCGATTGAACCATTCCTCACGCAGTTCGCCGGTCACGAGCGTGTCGACGCCGGCGAGCGTGAGCTCCGGGATCGCACTGTTGCCGGAGCCGCTGCAAAACGCGATCGCCTTGGGCGCGCTGGAACCGCACTCGATGGCGATGACGCGGCCATAGAGCTTTTCTAGTTTCGCACGCAGGGCGGCGCGCGAGTGGCGCGAGGCGGCGATGCAGCCGATCGATTCGCCGTCGCGGACGAGAAAGGGACGGTTGGGTTTCAGGCCGAGTTGTTTCGCGAGGAGGGCGTTGTTGCCAATCCGGGGGTGGCCATCGAGCGGAAGGTGATTCGAGTAGAGCGCGCAGTTGCCATGCACGAGCGTCGCAACCCGATCATACGCCGTGCCAGTGAGCGGGCGCGGCATGTCCCAATACATGCCGTGATGCACGATGAGGAAATCGACGCCGGCGGCCACGGCCTTTTGAAAGGGCACGAGGCCGGCGTCCACGGCCGCGCCGATCTTCGTGACGCGGCCTTGGTTGGCGACCTGCAGGCCGTTGAACGCACCGGGCGCATCCTTGAACGCCGTGCGCCGGGTGCGTTGGTCGCAGTAGTTAACGAGGTCTTGGAGTTTCGTCATGAGCGGGGCCGATGCGGCAACTGTGTGCGCTAAAGCCCGCGCCGAAACTCACGAGCCAAAAATCGCCGTCAGGCCCGGGCGCGGCGGTCTTCAGTGTCTCTTCGAGGGCGAAGAGCACCGACGGGCTGCTCATGTTGCCGCACTCGTGCAGCACGCGGGCGCTCGGCTCCAGCGAGTGCGGCGCCACGACGGGCGCGAGGGCCTGGAGCACGTCGCGTCCGCCGCCGTGCGATACGACACGCGCCACGGGCCGCGAGCCGCGCGCGCGCCACAGCTCCCCCACGGCGCTCGCGCCCAGCTCGGGCACGGTGCGGTCGAGGAGATTGCGGAGTTTGCCGTCGCGTTGTTCGAAGCGGAGTTTGTCGCGGTCGGCGGGACGGTGCAGACTCTGAAAATCAAAAGCGCGCAGTGGGATCGCGGCCGGGGAGCTTTTCCAAATCGTGGCGGCGGCACCGTCGCCAAAGAGACAGGCGCTGATCAGCACGCCCGGTGCGTCGTCGAGGTAGAACGCGGCGGAGCAAATCTCGACGGCCACGCATGCCACCGTCGCGCCCGGGTGGGCCGCGAGGACATGGCTCGCCGCGCGCAGCATGGGAAGGGCCGCACCGCAGCCGAGCCCAACGAGATCCTGGAGCATGGCGTCGGTCCTCAGCCCGAGTTGCTCCGCGACGTAACTGGTGATGCCCGGGCACAGGTAGCCGGTGCAGGTGCACACGAGCAGCGCGTCGAGCTCGTGGGGCCGGACGCCGGCCTTTTCCATGGCCGTCGTGAGCGCCTGGCCGGCGAGGCGCGGCGCCTCGGTGCGGAAGGCGGCGTTCAGTTCGTCCGCCGTAAGATCGAAAACGCGGCCGATGTCGGGCAACGCAAAGTGCCGCCGCGCAATCCCGTTATCACCCCGCAAGATCGTGTGCAGGATCAGCATCGAGCGCTTTTTCAGGCGCGCCCGGATTGGAGACGTGGCGGCGATCTCCCAGCAGTCGGCCTGGCTGAACGATTTTCGAGGCAGGGCGGTGGCCAAGGCGTGCAGAAACATGTCAGTGGAGGGTGGCGTAGAGCGGGCGAAACGGCAGAAGATGGGCGCGCCCGAGGGCGGAAATCCAGCCTTGCGGCCGCGGCTTCAGCAGGAACGGATGCAGTGCACCCGCCGTCGCGAGCCGCACGCGAAAGCGCGTCCGCAGTCGGCCTTGGATGGCGGCGCGCGTGTCGGCCCAATCGGCCGCACCCCGCGTATAGGCGAGGAGCGGATCGAGCGCGAGTTCGGCGCTCTGGAACGCCATCGCCATGCCGTTGCCGGTGAACGGTGGAATCATCGCGCTCGCATCCCCCAACGAGACCCGGTTGGTCGGCGTGGTTTTCCGATCAAAGGCGAGTGCGGCCACAGCGCAGCACGATTCCGGCACGATGACAGATCTCGAGAGCCGGTCGGCGAGGTCGATCAGCCCCGCCGCGCGAAGGTAAGCGATGAGCAACTCTGGGGCGGGCGCGGCCAGTGGGCGGCGGCGAAACAGGCCGCAGACATTTACAGCGCCGTGTTCTACCTGCGTCAGGCCGAGGTAACACCAGGACCCAAGGTGCATCTCGAGGTCGCGCGTGAGCGCCAGGTTGCGGGCGTGCAGTTTCAACCCGATCCATTTCGGCGCGGTGGCGCGCCGTCGGCCGGTGGCCCACACCACTCCGGGGCGGTCCGCCGGTTCGCCCAGTCGCGAGCCAACCCTCAGCGTGCCTCCGCTCGCTTCAAATTTTTCTGCGAGTCGCGCGTCGAGCGCATGACGACTCAGGCCGAGGGCGGGCTCCGGCAACTGATGAATGTGCGGCGGGCGGTCGCGGGAGAACCACGCCACTTCGCGGTGCTTCAGCGCCCCGCTCAGGGCATCGGCGAGGCCCAGTCGGTCGATGGTCGCCGCGGCCAGTCCCGTGATGAATTCGCCGCACACGCGGTGCCGCGGATAATTTCCGGCTTCGTGGATTGTGACGGGCACGTGCTGCCGCCGCAGCGCGAGGCCCAGCGACAGACCGGCGAGTCCGCCGCCGACGATGGCGATGGGGCGCGGGGTCATGGGTTGCGAACAGCAATCATCCGGTTGAGCCCGAGCAGGGTGGATGAGCACCGGATTTTCCAGTCGGGCGCGGCAAGGCCAAGCGCGCGGGGCAATTCGTTACCGCGAAAACCGGCCGCGATACTCACGTGGGCGTCGTGGAGTGAAACGCGATTCGCCCCGAAAAGCGGTCCGAGCGTGCGGTAGAGCAATTGGGAAATGCGTCTCCGCTGCGGCTCGCACGCGACGACGACCCGGGCGTGCTCCCGCAATTTTTTGCCGAGCCCGGCGAGTTCTTCATCGGAAAACTGATGAAAGATTAAATTGCCCACGACCACGGCGTAGGAAGCGTAGCCCTCGAAAGTGAGCAAATCCGCTTCATGCCAGCGGCGCGCGGCAGGCCAGTCCGCCGGGCGCGGCCAGCGGTCCAGGCCGTCGAGCTTGAGGGAGTGGCGATGAAGCAGGCGGCCCAGTTCGCCGGTGCCGGCACCTAGTTCGAGGGCGAGTTCGCCGGGGCGGATGAGGCGCGGGACCGTGCGGCCGAGCCAGCGATGATTGCCAAGCAGCGTATTGGTTAGCCTCAGGTCGCGGCGGTTGTGCAACGCATCCGGGTGGTCGGGGGGCAGGGAGTCGAGCCATTCAGGCTGAAGCGTGCGTTGCATTCGGAGTGCGGGCGGAGGCAGAATTTCTGGAACGAAGGTTGCCCGGTGGCGACAAGCTGTCCAGAGTCCCCCGCCGATTCCAATGAGTTCCTCCGCCTCCCTCGATCGTCCGTCCGATTTGTCCGTGGCTGCCGCTGAGGTGGCGCTCCCCGTGGATATCATCGCGGCCGCGACGGCAAATTTTCCGCACCGACCTTCGTGGGACGAATACTTCATGGCGACGGCGGTGCTGCTCTCGACGCGCTCGAACTGCGAGCGGCTGCACGTGGGCTGCGTGATCGTCACCGGCGGCGCGCGGAAAAACCGGATCGTGGCGGCGGGCTACAACGGGTTTCTTCCGGGCACGCCGCACGTCTCGCGGCTGCGTGAGGGACATGAACAAGCCACCGTGCATGCCGAGCAAAACGCCGTGGCCGACGCCGCGCGCCGGGGCAGCTCGGTCGAGGGCTGCGTGGCATACGTGACCCATTTTCCCTGCATCAACTGCGCGAAGATTCTCGCGGCCGCCGGCATCGCCGAGATCAAATACCGCGCCGACTATTCGAACGATCCGCTGGTCACGCCGCTCCTCGCGGATGCGGGCGTCAAGGTGCTAAAGTTGTAAGCGGTTCAGAGTTGTTCCT
>JBDSGI010000539.1:0-5024 GCA_039919035.1 Opitutaceae bacterium | reverse complement strand
AGCACTTCGCTTTCCGTGCCAGGATCCTCGCCGGGTGATTGCACGCCGATTCCTGCGGCGACCATTAACGGCGTGGTCCCGTCGCTATTCGGGATTAGCGGGTCGGCCCCGAGCTCGACCAACAAGCGCATGAGTTCGGCGTCGGCGGTCCGCGCCGCCAGGAGAAACGGCGTTGCGCCGCGCAGGTTCAACACCGTCCGCGGGCCGCCACGGCCGCTCGTCATGGGGCGATTTACGTCGGCCCCCTGTTTGACCAGCGTCCGCACAAAGGCCGCGCGGTCCATCGTGCCGGAGCCCTCCGGTGCCGGATCGTTCGAGCCAGCACCCGGCCGACTCACCCACGTGAGGAGGTGCAGCACGGTGCGACCCTGCCAAGTGTAATTCGGATCGGCACCGGCACTCAACAGCAGCGCGCCGAGCTCGTAGTGCAGGTTTGTCACCGCGACGGCGAGGGCACTCGCTCCGGACGGAGCCTTCGGATCGGGGATAAGTGTTTCATTGGCGCTGATACCAGCGGCCAGCAGAGCCTGCACCACGCCGCTGTGCCCAGACCGCACGGCAAATAGAAATGCCGTGAAGCCGCTTTTCGATCGCGCGTGGCGATCCACACCGGTCCCCAGCAAGACCTGCACCGCGTCGACATGGCCCTCCGCCGCCGCCCACATCAGCGCGGTTTGCGACTGCGACCTCTCCCGCGCGTTCGGGTCCGCTCCGCGTGCGAGGAGGATCCTAACAGCTTCGGGTTTTCCCGTTTGGGCCGCAACCATCAGCGGCGTCCGCCCATCTGGCGTCGTCCCATTCACGTCGGCGTCTGCCTCGAGAAGGAGTTTAATCATCGCTGCGTCGCCACGCCGGCATGCGGCGATCAGCGGCGTGACGCCATAGCGATTGGCACCGACCTTCGTGCCCGCCTTCAGCAGTCGCTGCGCCACCGCGACATCCCCGCCTTGGGTCGCCCAATGCAGCGCGGTCTCTCCGGTCGGCGAAGCCGCATTAGGATTGGCGCCTTGCTCCAGGAGGCGAGCAACGGCCGCGGCATCATGCTGCTTCGCGGCGGCGATCAGCGCGTCGTCCAGCTCGGCTCCAGCGGCGACCGCAAGTAACAACCAGCCCACCAAACCGGTGCGGAAAAAATTCATGGCAATCATCCGAAATGTCGCGGCACCCCGTTCCCGCATCACAACGGCGCGACGTCGTAAAGTTCCTTCAGCTTGCCGTTGCTGTCGGCGAAGGCATCGAGCCGCACGCCGGCTTTGTCCAACATGGTGAGATGGAGATTGGCCAGCGGGGTCGGCTGGCTGTAGCGGATGTGCCGGCCGCCCCGATGCGTGCCCGCGCCGCCGCCCGCCACCACGATCGGCAGATCGATGTGATCATGAATATCGGGATTGCCCATGCCGCTCCCGAAGAGCAGCAGCGAATGATCGAGCAGCGTGCCGGCTCCGTCGCGCGTCGCCTTCAACCGCTCCAGATAGTAGGCGAAGAGCGAGACGTGAAACGCATTAATTTTCGCGAGATTGGCGACCTTCTGCGGGTTGTTCGCGTGATGCGACGTTGCGTGATGGCCCTCCGGCACTCCAATTTCCGGATAAGTGCGATTGCTCGTCTCGCGCGCGAGTTGGAAGGTGATGATGCGCGTCATATCGCCCTGGAGGGCGAGCACCTGCAAATCGAACATGAGGCGCGCGTGGTCTGCATATGCCTCGGGGACGCCACCCGGCCGGTCGAGGTCGGGCGCCGGAGCGTCGGCCGTGCGCTGTTCCGCTTTCTGGATCCGCCGCTCAACCTCACGCACCGTGTCGAGGTATTCGTCGACCTTGCCGCGATCGCTCGCGCCCACTTTTTTCCGCAAGCTGGCGATGTCGGCCATGACCCAGTCGAGGATGCTCGCGTCCTTCCGCATTTCCGCCCGCCGTTCCGCCGCGCCGCCGCCCGCGCCGAACAGGCGTTCAAACACCACGCGGGGATGCGCCTCCGCCGGGAGCGGCGCGGTCGGCGTCGACCACGAGAGATTGTTTTGATAAACGCAAGCGTAGCCGTTGTCGCAGTTGCCGACCGCGGTCGACAAATCCATCGCCAGTTCCAGCGAGGGCAATGGCGTTTCACCGCCAATCCGGCGCGCCGCGATCTGATCGACCGTCGTCGCGAGCTCGTAGTCGTTGCCCTCGGTCATCTTCGCGCGCGCGGCACTGAGGAACGCCGAGTTAGCGGTGGCGTGATTGCCCTCCGAGTAGGCGTTTTTCAGCTCCAGGTTCGAGATCACAGAAAGGTGGTCGAGGTGGGGCGTCAGTGAGCTCAGCGTCGGAGTAAGCTCGGTCAGGCGGCCCATCGTCGTCGGCGTCCATTTCTCCGGCACGGCACCCATCGGCAGGTAGACGTAACCCAACCGCCGCACGGGCTTCGCCGCAGTCTGCGCGAGCGGTGTCATCGCGGGCAGCATCGACTCCAGCAGCGGTAACGCGAGGGTGACGCCGGCTCCCCGGAGAAAGGTGCGGCGGCTCAGGGATTTTTTCGTGATGATCATGGGGATTTCCTCATTTGAAACGGGGTGCTGTTTACCAAGGCGACAATCAGAGCGGACAGGCGATAGTCATCATGGCCGGCCTCGTTCACCATCTTGCGGACCGATGGCGCGTCAAAATATTCGACGCCGCGACCGAGGGCATACGTGAGCAGTTTTTCCGCGACGGTGTTCATGAACAAATCCGGCCTTTTCAGGATCGCATCTTGGAGCTCGCCCGCGCCGCGGAACTCGGTGCCGTCTGGAAACCGGCCGGACGCGTCGATGGCCTCCCCTCCTTCCGTCGTGCGCCAGCGACCAACAGCGTCGAAGTGATCGAGCGCGAAACCCACCGGATCCATGAGATTGTGACAAGTGGCGCAGGTCGGTTTTTCGCGGTGATGCGCGATCTGCTCGCGCACGGAAAGAAACTTCCCCTCCGCCGTTTGCTCCTTCAACTGGGGAACGTCGGGCGGGGGAGGCTTGGGCGGCATGCCGAGAATGTTGCCCAGGATCCAGTTGCCGCGCAACACGGGTGAAGTCCGGTTGGGGTGCGAGGTGACGGTGAGAATGCTCGCCTGACTAAGCAGGCCGCGGCGGCCGCTTTTTTCCGGCAAGGTCACGCGGCGAAACTCGCTCCCGTAAACATGCGGAATCCCATAGTGACGGGCCAACCGCTCGTTTAAAAATGTATAATCCGCGCGCAGGAGATCGAGGGCGCTCCGATTTTCGCGGAGGATGCTCGCGAAGAACATTTCGGTTTCGCGCCGCATGGCCTGGCGAAGATTATCGTCGAAATCCATGAAGAGCCGCGCGTCCGGGCTCACCCACTCGAGATTCCGCAGGTAGAGCCATTGAGCAGCGAAGCTGGTGACGAGCGCCTCGGAACGGGCGTCGCGCAGCATTCGCTCGGTTTGTTGACGCAGCACCGGCCCATTCTGCAACTCGCCGCGAGTCGCTTTCTCCAACAACTCATCATCGGGAATACTGTTCCAGAGAAAAAAAGACAGCCGCGAGGCGAATTCCACATCTGGGATCCGATAGACCTCCCCCGGCGCGATGCCCTGGGGAATTGATTCGATGCGGAAGAGAAAGTGCGGGCTCACCAAGACCGCGCGTAGCGCCATCTCGATGCCGGCCTCGAACCCCTGCGTCGCTTTCGTCTCCGCATAGAATCGGAGCGGTCCCCGCAAATCCTCCGCAGTCACCGGTCGCCGGAAGGCGCGACGCATCACAGTCGCGATGATCTCGTTCGCACATTGGTCTTCGTCGGCCGCCGTCGTGGGCTGACGCGTAAAAATGCGGCGCCGGCTGGGCGTTTCGCCAGGGCCGGTCGCCGCGTGCGGGCCGACGACGGAAATCGTGTAGAGCGCCGGTTGGGTGCGCGGGTGCCGATCCGCGTTGAAGTGGGCGAGATTCGGTGCGCGCTCGGACTCGAGCAGCGCGGACGAAGTCGGGACGAACGTTCCCGCCACCTCGTGTTCGCCTGCCGGCAGCCGCAGCCGGAAGTTTAGATGGCGGTCCACGTGGTCGTGTTTTTCGCCTCGAGGCGGGGACGCCACCTCGAAGCGTTTCACCAGGGTTCCGTCCACCAGCAAATCCATTTCGTGTGCGCGGCGCAGGCCCTCGACCTTTTCATTTCGGTCGCGGGTGAGCCGGAGCTGCAGCTCGTAGTCGGCGTCGGCCGGAAAATAAATCTTCACCGCAGCGCCGCCGCGCGTGCCGAAAGGTAGTCCTGCGATGTGGCCTTCTTGCGTGAGGTCGAGCGGGACTTGGAAGATCTGGGTTTGCGGCGCACCCGATGGGCGACCCAGCGCCTGCGCGGCGATTTTTCGGGCCGCGCCGAGATAACGCTCGAGGAGCGTCGGTGAAAGCTCGCCGACAGTCACGTTGTCGAAACCGCGGCTGACCTCGTCCTTGGGCAGAAGCGCCGCCGCGTCGATCTCCAGCGCGAGCAAGTCGCGGATGGCGTTGTGGTATTCCGTGCGGGTCAGCCGCCGAAAGGTCGCAGTGCGGCCGGGATTGGGGTGCTCGTCGGCCTCCCGATCCAACGCGGACTGCAGATACGCCACGATTCGATCATAGGTGGCTTCATCCGGCCGAGGCTCGCCAATCGGGGGCATTTGACGATGGCGAAGCTTGCGCACGACCTGCTCCCACGTCTGCGGGTCCGACCCTGGGCGCAGGGCATCCGCAGGAACGAGTTCCAGCCCGCCCTTCTTGTTGCCGGAGTCGTGGCAATCCACACAGTTTTGTTCGATCATTGCGACCGGGGACGCGGCGGAGGGAAACGCCGCAGGGCGGGGCGCCTCCGCCGCGCCTCCGCCTGCGAGCGCCGCAATGGAGCCGCCCCACCAGCCGATGCTCCGCCTCAATTTCGCGAAGCGCCGAATCTTTTTCGCGCGGCGCTTTTGCATTAGAACGCTCCCTTTAGCCCAAACGTCCACATCGCGGCGATTTCGTTGCGCTCGCGGAACCGCGAGCCGAGCGGCGTGCTGGGGCCGTAGATTTTCGTGTCGTCGGG
>JBDSGI010000538.1:0-4667 GCA_039919035.1 Opitutaceae bacterium | reverse complement strand
CGATCTGCCAGATCAGCTACCAGCGCACCGCGCGCGTGCAAATGACCGAAGCGGGTCCCATCCGGCTCACGCTCGACACCGATATCTCCGCGGTATCCGTTCACGCCGTTTCCTTCGACGACGCCGGCACCGGAACGACTGTCGCTGAGCGGGTGGTGTTGGAACTGAAATTCCGCCGTTTCATGCCCGCGCTTTTTCGCGAACTCGTGGCGGATTTCGCGCTCAGCCCGAAACCGTTTTCCAAATATCGCACCGCCCTGCCGGCGCTGGGCCTCGCCGGAATCGCGACAATCGTCCAACCCGCCCCGCTCTCATGCCTGATTTCCTGAAATCCGCCTTCACGCCGAGCGCAGAAATTTCTGCAACCGATGTGGCGTTGCGCCTGATCATCGCCGTCCTGCTCGGCGGCGCGGTGGCGTGGGTTTATCGGCGGGCCCGCGGTCCGGCCGCCTCCCAAGGATCTTTTCCGGGCACGCTCGTGCTGCTCGCAGTGTTAATTGCGATGGTGACCCAGGTGATCGGCGACAACGTGGCCCGGGCGTTCAGCCTGGTCGGCGCGCTCTCGATCGTGCGGTTCCGAACGGTGGTGCGAGACACCCAGGACACCGCCTACGTCATCTTCGCCGTCGTCGTCGGCATGGCTGTTGGCGCCCACAATCTTTGGGTGGCCGGTCTCGGTTTGATCGTCGTCGCGGTTGCAGCTTGGCTGGTCGGCCGCACGACCGGAAGCGGTATCGCGCCCACACCGGCTTGGTTGCTCGCGGTGCGCCTCGGGCTCGGACCCGAGCCTGAAACCTTGCTGGGCGCGACGCTCGATTCACATCTGGCGAAACGCACGCTCATCTCCATCGAAACCGCGCGACAGGGCGCGGCGCTCGACTTGGTTTACGAAGTGAGGTTGGGCGGGACCGCCGAGGCTCTGCTGCGCGAGGTCCATCGCCTGGAGGGCGTGCAAGGCGCGAGCCTCAAGCTTCGGGGCGCCGATGGGGAGTAAGCACGTCGCCCAGCCGCAACCGCGACCGCGTGTATCATGTCCCCAGCCGGAGTTCCTTGCACGTGATCGCGAAGCGGATCTTAACCCGCGCGAGCCACTCGCCAAAGTCGGCAATCGGCATGCCCGACTCCTGCAGCCACACTTCGGAGGGCAGGTCAGGAATCACTTCCTCGGCCACGCAAAAAAGGGTTCGTGCCCACACCTTGCGGTCGCAAGCACCATGCAAAGCAAGCGGTGCTCCGGCGCCTCCTCAGGCGCGAGCTGAAACCGCACCGCGGTCACGACCGCCGGAGAAAAACCCCACAACTCGAGCAATGCGGCGCCCGCCTCCGCGTGCGAAAAATCGAGCCGTTCTCGCTCGGCCGGAGCGAAGTCGTGCGGGTAACCGGATGACGGGAGATGCGGCAGCTTATTTTGATGCGTCGCGTGCCGATCGATGACGAGCAGTCCGAGGCCGTGCATGAGGCCCGCGGTGTAGGCGTCGTTGTAGTCCACCGCACCCGAGTGCTCCGCGAGATTTCCCGCCGCTAGCGCACAGGCCAATGCCCGCGACCAGAGTGACTGCGCGTCCATGCCGTAGGCGTTCAGCGGACGTCCCACTAACTGCGAGGCCATCGCAAACGTCACCAGTTCCTGCACGCCCTTGAGCCCCACCCGCGGATCGCATCGACGGTGCGGTCCACTTTCGTTCCGCGCCCGAAATGCGTGCTGTTCGCAATCTGCACCACCCGCGCCGAGAACCCGGGTTCAAGCGCAATCACGTTCGCGATCGACTCAAGCGAGCTTTTCGGGTCCGCCACACAGCGCTGCAGCTTCTGCAAAACCTTGGGCGCAGGCGGAACGTCAAGGAGCTCCCGGACCAGCTTTTCAGGGGTGGTCTGAAAAACGAAAACACGCCATTCTATCGGCACTTACCCCAGCAGGCTTGAATTCGATTTCAAAGAAATCCCCAGGCACGCGAGTGACGATGTTCGTAAAACCGAGGTGAGTCTAGATTGCTGATACTCCGGTCCGGGCCATGCGTCCATCCACGTCAGAAACCCTATCATCCGATGAAAACAGTCGCTCTCCTCCTCCTGCCTTTCGCGCTCCTCGCCCAGCCCCCTCAGCCGCCGGAGGGATTCAGCCCCGGCGGTCCTCCCGGGTTTGGGCCAGGAGGCCCCGGTGGCCCCGGTCGCGGCTTCGGTCCCCCGATGGCGCAGGAGACCAAGCTCCTCGCGCAGTTCGACAAAGATGGCGACAAACGTCTCAACGCCGAGGAGCGTGCAGCCGCCCGCGAATATCACCTCGCCAACAAGACCAATCGCGGCGGTCCGGGCGGCCGTTTCCCCGGCGGTCGAGGGGGCCGCGGGGGTGCCCAGGAGCCCACCGGCCCGGGCCAAAAATTGACCCCGGCTGATGTGAAGACCTACGGCAGGCTGCCCCCGCTTTACGATCCGACGGCGCTGCGCACCCTTTTCCTCGATTTCGCCGACACCGGTTGGGAAATGGAGATGGAGGACTTCTACCGGACTGATGTGGACGTGCCCGCCAAGGCCCTCATTGACGGCAAGGTTTTCCCCGAAGTCGGCGTGCATTTTCGCGGCAACTCCTCGTTCATGATGGCCGGGCCCGGCCGCAAGCGCTCACTGCATGTCTCGTTCGACCACGCCGACGAGAAGGCGGACTTCCTCGGTTTCCGCGCGTTGAATCTGCTCAACTCCAACGACGACGCCTCGTTCCTCCGCGGCGCGCTCTACAGCCACGTCGCTCAGCACTACATCGCTGCCCCGCGCGTGAACCTGATGCGTGTCGTGATCAACGGCGAGAACTGGGGCATCTACCCGAGCCAGGAGCACTTCAACAAAGACTTCCTCAAGGATCGCTTCGGCTCCAGCAAGGGCGCCCGCTGGAAAGTTCAGGGCAGCCCCGGTGGCCGCGGCGGTTTCGCCTACCTCGGTGACGATCCCGCCGCCTACAAACGCATCTACGACATTCGCTCGAAGGACGACGCTGCCTCTTGGTGGAAACTGATTCGCGTCACAAAAATCCTCGAGCAAACCGAGCCTGCGAATCTTGAAGCCGCGCTCGCCCCGCATATCGATGTCGACGGCGCGTTGAAATTTATCGCGCTCGACACCGTGTTCTCGAACGCCGACGGCTTCTGGACCCGCACGAGCGACTACACCATTGGCGAGGACAAGGAAGGCCGCCTGCACATGATTCCGCACGACATCAACGAGACCTTTAGTTTCGGCGGTGGCCCTGGTGGTCCCGGCGGACGCGGCGGACGTGGGCCCGGTGGCGGCGGGCCCGACGGCGGCCGTGGGCTGGGCGAATTTGCCGGGGCCGACGGCGGCCGTGGCTTTCCTCCGCCTGGTGGTGATCGCGGTGGGCGCGGTGGCCGCGGTCCCGGTGGGTTTGGCGGCGGCGGCGTCCAACTCGATCCGCTGGCGGTCCTGAAAAATCCCAACGCCGTCATCGCGCAAAAGCTCCTCGCGGTCCCCGCATTGCGTGCGCGCTACCTCGGCTACGTGCGCGAGATGGCCTCCACTTGGCTCGACTGGTCGAACCTCGGCCCTGTCGCGAAATCCTTCCACGACTTGATCGACGCCGACGTAAAACGCGACACGCGCAAACTCGAAGGTTACGCCGAATTCGCCGAAAGCTTGGACGGGCCTCGCAGCCTCAAAGCCTTCGCTGATCAGCGGCGCGCCTTTCTCCTCGGTCACGAGGCAATCAAGTCGTTGCCTGCCTCTACCAAGAGCCCGTAGGCGGGCGTTTGCATGCAAGTTCCAACCGCCCCACCGAACAGCCGATCAGACCTTCGCCAGCGCATCCCCCAGCACTCGGGCCCGCATCTTCGTCACTGCAAGTTTTTCGTTCAAACTCACCTGGAGGTGACTCTCCCACTTCTCCCGGCGCGCCAACTCGAGGCGCTCTTCCAACCATGCCGCCTCCTGTTGAGCTTGAGTGAAATCCTCCCGCGGATTTTGCTGCGCCGGATCGCGCGCCTGCGTCCACGCGCCGAACCAAGCGACGAGCGCGACGATCAAGACAGCGAGGACGGCGAATGCTTCAGGCATGGTAGTTTGGGCTCAGAACCTGTTTGTCGAATCGGCTCATGCTCGCGAGTCCGGATCAGCCGGCGCAGGGATCTATTCCATCTTGTGCTACCCTCTGCACGGCGGCTAATGCCGTGCGGAAGTCCCCAGTGAAAACCAAGCGCCTCTCCGTCTGCTCCCGCAACCAATGGCGCAGTCCTGCCGCGGAGGCGTTGTTCAAGAACCATCCGCGCTACGAAGCGCGGTCAGCCGGCCCGGTGAACGGTGCCCGCCTTAAGCTCAAAGCGGGACGTATCGGCGGGGCCGACATAATCTTCTGCAGTGAGAAAAAACCTGCGACGCTGATGGAGCAGCGTTTCGCCAGCGAGTTCGCATACAAGCCGCTTATCGTGCTGCGGATTCCCGATCACTTCGGATTCATGACTCCAGCGCTAATCGCTCTACTGCGCACCGAACTGTCGCCGCACCTCGATCTCTGCGTGAACTGCCACTCGGCTATCGGCTCGACCCTCGCGATGGAAAGCGTTCATTCATGTGCGTCCCCATGAATTCTTCATCTCCATTCGCAATTCTGCTCCGCTCGGCCAAACACCTCGCCACGACCGCCGTTATTTATGGTTTCGTTGGGT
>JBDSGI010000537.1:0-10215 GCA_039919035.1 Opitutaceae bacterium | reverse complement strand
GGCGAGACCAACTACAACCGCTTCCTCGGGTCGCTGCGCATCGGGTTCAACGGCATCTTCTGCTTCTCCACCTACGCCCTCTCGCTCAGCACGTGGCTGGGTTTCGCCGTCTCGGGCTTCTCGTTTCTGGTGATGGCGGTCTATCTCTTCTACAAGCTGATGAACTGGCCGATCGCGTGGGGCAACCCGACGCAGGTGATTCTGATTACATTTCTCGGCGGCATCCAACTCATCAGCATCGGCATCCTGGGCGAATACATCGGCCGCATCTACGAGGAAGTCCGCGCGCGGCCAAAGTTCATCGTGGATCGGGCCGAGGGTTTCGCGCTGCGATGAGCAATCCGGTCGGCGGTTGGGTTGGATTGCGGCACCGCATGGGGGTGGTTTGCGGCGCTTTGCTGCTCTTCGCCTGGTGGTTCACGCTGTGGCGGGATGCCTTTCCGCCGCTCGGGCCCCGCCTCGAACTTGAGGTCACCTTTCCCCGCGGTGTCGCCGGTCAAAGCGAACCGCTGATCACCACCGGCACGCGCGGCAACGCCGATTGGCTGGCCGTCCGCTATCTCGATGAACACACGGCGGTGCTCTTCTACGATGTCTGGGGGATGGGCGGGCCGGCCTCCGAGCCATTTCCGCTCCACCCTGGCGTGCCGCGCCCGCTCACGATCGAGATGCCGACGCTCGCTCACATCGCGGCCTTCCGCTCTCATGAACTGCGGCCGCTGCGCGTCACCGTCGCGGGGACGACACTGCTTGATGCGCCGGTTTATTTCCATCTGCGCGCGCCGGCCGATTTCTTTTTCGGCACGAATCCCCTTGGAGGCACTTTGGTCCAGGAACGTTTCTCCGGAAAATTGGCCACCACCGACGGCCGCGAACTGCGCGGCAACCTCACCTGCTTCTTCACCCCGTTTGCACGTCTCCACTGGCTGGCCGGCGACCACCCGTGGTCCTTGATCGCGGCATTCGTTTTCAGCGCGATCGCGGGCTGGCTGGTGTCGGTCGTGATACCACCACTGCGGCGCGTGATCGCGAGGTTTCGCGCCAACAAATGGGCCGCGCCCTTTCCACCGCGGCCCAGCGGACCGCCGCATCGGTGGTTTCTCGCCACCCTGGCGGCAAGCCTGCTCCTCTACGCCGCTGTGCTCACCGGCGGCACATTTCGCCTCGTGACCCCCGACGCCTTCGGCGAGCAGTATGATCTTCAGGCCCGCAGCCTCCTGCAGGGTCGCCTCGATCTGCCCGAAGCCGCGAGGACGGCCGAGTCGTTTATTTTCCAGGGACGAACCTACATTTACTTCGGCCCCACGCCCGCGCTGCTCCGACTGCCGTTTGCTCTTCTCGATCTGGGCTTCGGCCGGCTCACGCGATGTTTTTTCGTGATCTATTTCGCCGGCTGCCTCAGCGCCGCTTACTTGATCCTTATTCACACCACGCGTCTGGCGCGCGGGCCGCAGGCGTGGCCGTCTGCTGGAGCCACGGTATTGTTTGTCGCGAGCGCCGGCCTGGGTTCAACGATGCTTTTTCTCGCGAGCCGCGCCTATGCCTACCATGAGGCCATTGCGTGCGGCGCGGTGTTCGCGCTGTGGAGCGGGTATGCCACGCTGCGCTGGCTCGCCCAGCCGGAGGGCCGCTGGTGGTGGGTTGCGCTGGCGGGGGGCGTCCTCGCCGTCAATGCACGCCCCCCAGCGGGGCTATTTGCGCTGGGCCTGCTAGGCTGGGCCGCCATCGCCGTTGCCCTGCGGCCCGCCAAGTCCCGCGCGCTGTGGCGGCCAGCGGCCATCGCGCTGCTCGCCGCCCTCGGTTTTCTCAGCTTCAATGCCGTGAGCTACCTGAAATTCCGCAGCTTCGACGGCGCGCCCCTGCGCTACCACGTGCAATACGACGCCGCCCGGCTCGCGGTCATCGACGGCCGCAACTTCCACCTCGGCAATTTTCGGCACGATTTCGACGCCTACACGTGGCGGCCCGATTTCACGTTTCGCCCCGTGTTTCCCTATTTTTATCTCCAGCGCTACGGACAGCCCTACTATCCGTCGGCCCGAATCGATCTGGCCGAGCCCACGCTGGCCCTGCCCTACGCGATGCCGGCTCTCTGCCTATTCGCCTTCGGTGGCTCGGCCCTCGCGTTTGCGCGCTGGCGGGAGGCACGCAGGCCGTTAGCCGTGCTGTCCGCCGGCACCGCCCCAATGGCGCTGGCGCTGTTCACGGCAGTCGCGATCTCTCATCGCTACACGGGGGATTTTTGTCCGCCGCTCGTGCTCGCCGGGGCCTTCGGGCTGTGCGCCCTCGATCTGCTCCCTCCCATCCCGCGGCGCATGGCTTGGATCGCCGTGATCGGCCTCGGCGTCGTCGGCGTGCTGGCCACCCTCGCCATCACCCTGCACTATCAGGGCGAACTCGTCTGGGGCGTGCCCGAAGAGATCAAGAGCCGCTACCAAATGCTTCGCCACGCGTTCGATTCCGCACTCGGCTTTTCGCAGCCATGACACCCGACCGCCCGCCACGCGTGCTCATCTTCATCGTCGCCTACCACGCGGAGACGACGATCTTGGAAGTCCTCCGTCGCATCCCGGCGTTGCCCGGCTATTCGGCCGAGGTGCTGATCATCGACGACGGCTCGACCGACGCGACCTTCGCCCTGGCCGAGCGGCTCCGGCAGGCGGGCACTTACCCACATCCGCTCACCGTGCTCGCAAATCCCGTGAACCAAGGCTACGGCGGAAACCAAAAGCTCGGCTACCACTATGCCATTGAGCAGGGTTTCGATTTTGTCGTGCTCGTCCACGGCGACGGCCAATACGCGCCGGAGATGCTGCCCGAGATGCTGGGTCCGCTCGCCCGCGACGAGGCCGACGTCGTGTTCGGCTCGCGAATGCTGGTGCGGAAAAACGCCCTCGATGGCGGCATGCCGTTTTACAAATTCGTCGGCAATCAGCTGCTCACGTGGTATCAAAACCGCGTGCTGAAATCTCGGCTGAGCGAATTCCACAGCGGCTACAAGGCTTGCTCCGTCGCCCTGCTCCGCCGCCTGCCCTTTGACCTCAACTCGAACGTCTTTCACTTCGACACCGAAATCATCATCCAATTCCTGCGCGCCGGCGCCCGGATCGTGGAGATTCCGATTCCGACCCACTACGGCGAAGAGATCTGCCGGGTGAACGGCCTGCGCTACGCCAGGGACGTCATCAACGCCTCCACGGTCGCCCGCCTCCAGGGTTACGGCCTCGTTTACCGGCGGAATTTCGACCTCCCCGCGCCCGAAAACCAGCACTACCTCGCCAAGCTCGGCTTCAAAAGCACGCACTCCGTCGCCGTCGCCGAGGTGCCGGCCGGCGCAACGGTGCTCGATATTGGCTGCGGTCCCGGCCACCTCTGTGCCGTGCTGCGTGAGCGCGACTGCCGCATCATCGGGGTGGACCAATTCAGGCCCGCATCGACGGCGGCTTTTGATGAATTCCACGTCGCCGATCTCAATGCCAATCCCGTGCCGCGTCCGCTGGACGCCGTGCAGGTCGTGCTCGTGCTCGACATCATCGAGCACCTGATTTCGCCGGAACGGTTCTGCGATGAACTCCGGCTGCGGGCGCAATCCAACCTCGACGTGAAAATCGTCATCTCCACCGGCAACGTCGCGTTCTTCGTCACGCGCCTGATGCTGTTTTTTGGGCAGTTCAACTACAACACCCGCGGAATCCTCGATCTCACGCACACCCGCCTGTTCACCTTTACGTCGATGCGCCGCCTGCTCCGGGAAACGGGCTTCGTGATCGAAAAGGAAATCGGCATCCCCGCCCCGGCGCCGCTGGTCGTGAAGAGTCCGTTTTGGCAGAAAGCGCTGATGGCGGTGCAGGGCGGACTCATCCGCGTGTCGCGCGGGCTCTTCGCCTACCAGATGCTGATGGTGGTGCGCCCGCTGCCCACCCTGCCGACGCTGCTCGCAAAAACGCAGCGCCACTCGCAAACGCGATCTTCGGCGCTGCCTTGGCCGATCGAAAAATCCTGACGATGCCCGCCTCGTCCGCCTCGCCGGGCCGCGTCGCGACCTCGCCCCTGCCCGCGTGGTGCGGCCTGTTAGTAGGCGTAGTCGCTCTGGCCTGGCTTTCGCTTTTCGCCGCGCGGCACGCCCTGCCTTCGCTGCCGCCAGTCTTGAATCTCGAACTGACCTTCCCGCCCGGTGAACCGGGCCGGGTTGAACCGATTGTTTGCACGGGCATGTGGGGCGAAGGCGACCTGCTGCTCGTCCACTACCTCACCCCGAACACGGCGGAAATTCGCTATGACCACTGGGGCCACGGAGGTCCGGCTTCGGCGCCATTTGCACTCGAACCCGGCACGTCCCGTTCGCTGCACGTCGCGCTACCGGCGTTCACCACCTTCGCCAAACCGTCCTCCGGCGCACGCGCGCCTCTGGTCGTTTCCCTCGATCGCCGCGAACTTCTTGGCGGCGATGTGCCGTATCACGGCCGGCAGCCCCAACAGATTTTCTTCGGCGAGAATCCCTTCGGCGGGTCGGCGGAGCGGGTTTTTCGCGGCACGATTCGGCGGCCCCAGGGCAATCTCGTTCGCGGCGGGCCGGAATCCTATTTCACGGCGGCGGAGAAACTGCCCGCGTGGCTGAGGACGCAGCCCTGGCAATTCGCGGGCGCAGTCTTGGCGAGCCTCGTCCTCGCGTTCGGTGTCTCGCGATGGATGCGCTGGCGCCTCGCCCGTCCCCCCACCGCGCGCAGGTCCCTCCCCTCCACTGCACCACAACCGATCATCGCACGCACGTCGGCGGAGGCCCGGAATCGAATCAGGGCCTGGGGTTGGTTCGGGGCGTGCGCCCTGCTCGCCACCTTCGGCTACGGCTGGCTCATCACCTTCGGCAGTTTCAAGTTCGTCTACCCGGAGATCTTCGGTTCGTTCTACGATTACCAGGCCCTCAGCTTTCTGCACGGCCGGCTGGACGTGCCAAACCAGGCCATCGGCGGCGAGGCGTTCGAGGCGCATGGAAAACTCTACGGCTACTTCGGCCCCACGCCCGCCCTGCTCCGACTGCCATTCGCATATTTCGACCTTTGGTTTGGCGGACTGAGCCGCGGGTTCATGCTGCTCTACTTCGTGGCGAGCCTGCTCGCGGCCCATCTGCTGCTGCGCGACGCCACCCGGCTCGCGCGCCATGGCACGCTCGAACGCGCGGCGGAGCCCTCGCGATTCGCCATCGCGGCGCTCGTCGCGAGCGTCGGCTGGGGCAGCACGCTGTTCTTCCTCGGCAGCCGCAGCCTGATTTTTCACGAAGCGATCCTCGCCGGCATCGCGTTCGCCCTCGGGTCCGCATGGTGTTCGCTGCGGCATTTGCGCACGCCGGCGCCACGCTGGTGGATCGGCGCCCTAATCGGCGGTGTCCTGTCGCTGCACTGCCGGCCGCCCACCGGACTGTTCGCGCTGACCCTGCTGGGCTGCGTAGTGGTGGCGTTGGCCGGCCGCGATTGGCTTCGTGCGCGATCCGTGGGAAATCCGCCGTATGGAACGCTGTGGCGTCACGCCGCGGTCGGGCTGCTCTGCGTCGCCGGCCAGCTTTCGCTCAACGGCCTCGCCTACCTGAAATTCGGCACCTTTGATCCCGCGCCGCTGAAAATCAGCCGGCCCTACGTCAATCCCCAACGGCTCGCCCACATCGACGGCAAGAGTTTCCACCTCGTCAACGTGCCCTTCAATGTCGACACCTACGTGCTCCGGCCCAATTTCCGCGTGGAGCCACATTTCCCCTGGATCTACTTGGGTTCAAACCGGCCGCGCCGCGACTTTCCCCGGGCAAAAATCGATCTGCCGGACCATACCCTTGCGATGCCGTATGCGATGCCGAGCCTGTTCGCGCTTGCCACACTCGGCTCGATGCTGGCGGCCATCCGGCGACCAGGCACGCGACTGAGTCTCGCGTTGCTGTGGATCGCGGTGCTGCCAATGACGCTCGCGCTGTTCGCCGCGATTGCGACCGCGCAGCGCTACACGGGCGATTTCTGTCCATTTCTCATCGGCGCGGCCGCATTCGGCCTCGCCGGAATCGAGGAACTCGTCCGGCCTTGGCGCGGAATCGCTCGCGGAGCGATCACCCTCCTCACTCTGGCCAGCATCGCCGTCACCGTCGCCATCACCGTTCACTATCAGGGCGACTATCTCTGGGGCGTGCCGGAGGAGGCCCGCGCGCGCTATCAGGCTTGGCGCCAGCGGGTGGATGCGTTTTTCGGACTGCAACTCCCGCCAGCAAAGCCTTCGGCCCCGATGCAAACCGGAGGTGATCGCTAATCGAGTTCGCGCGTTGCGCTGCGTCGGTCGGCTCGCTTTCGTCGCCTCTTTTCATCCGCGCATGCACCACGTCTTCGTCACCGGCGCCGCCGGCTTCATTGGTTCCAATCTCATCGATCGCCTCCTCGCCGACGGCGTCGCGGTCACCGGCTGGGACAATCTTTCCACCGGTCAAATCCGCTTTCTGGAGGGGGCGACGAAGCACCCCAAGTTTAAACTCATCCGCGGCGACAACCTCGATCTCCCCGCGCTCACGGCCGCGATGCAGGGCGCGGACTTCGTCTTCCACCTCGCCGCCAACGCCGACATCCGCGACGGTTGGAAACACCCCGAAAAGGATCTTCAGCAAAACACCATCGCGACCTTCAACGTCCTCGAAGCCATGCGCGCCAATGGCGTGAAGCGCATCGCGTTTTCATCGACCGGCTCCGTTTACGGCGAGGCGCTCGTCACGCCGGACAAACCGACGCCGGAGCACGATGTGTTTCCAATCCAGACCTCGCTCTACGGCGCGTCGAAGACCGCCGGCGAGGGTCTGCTCGCCGCCTACGCCGAGGGCGCACAAATCGACGAGGCTTACATCTTCCGCTTCGTCTCGATCCTCGGCGAGCGCTACACGCACGGCCACGTCTTCGACTTTTACCAGCAGCTCGTCGCCCACCCCGATCATCTCCGCGTGCTCGGCAACGGCCAGCAACGGAAGAGCTACCTCTACGTGCAGGACTGCATCGAAGCCATGCTGCACGTGACGCGCGGCGCCACCGCGCGCGACGCCAAGCACCACACGCAGATCTACAACCTCGGCACGCCGGAGTTTGTGCAGGTTAACGACAGCATCCGCTTCATCTGCACCGCGCTCGGAATCAAACCGCGCCTTGACTATACGGGCGGCGACCGCGGCTGGATCGGCGACAACCCGTTCATCTTCCTCGACACGAAAAAAATCCAGGCCACCGGCTGGAAACCGAAGCTCACCATCGAGCAGGGCATCATCAAGACCCTGCGCTGGCTGGAGGCAAATCGCTGGGTTTACACCGCCCGCACGTGAAAACGACTGCGTCCTCGAACCAGTCCCAGTCTTTCTGAACAGCGCGAAGAATTCACTTGGACCCGCACACCGAAACCACAGATGAAATCGCTGCTCGAGGTCAAAGCCTGTCGCTTCGCTCGGTAACTTCGCGCCGCTCCGAATGACAATCCGGGATACCCTCCGCCGGCCCTCGCTCTGGGTGCTGGTCGCCGTCTGCGCGCTGGAGTTTTTCCTCTTCGATTGGTTCGGCGCGCACCGCCACACCGCGATCTATCCGCGCTGGAACGACCAGATCCAATATCTCTCCGAGAGCTACACCGGTTACGAATACGCGCGTGCCCACGGATTTTTCGCGGGCCTCTGGCAGGCACTCACCAATCGCTCAGCGCAGGGCACGCTGCATGATGTCTATGCGATTATCGTTTTCACTCTGGCCGGACCTTCGCGCAGTGCTGCGCTCGCCATCAACATGCTCGCGCTCATCGCGTGGCAGGCGGCACTGTTCGCTGCCGTGCTGCGCGTCCGGCGCTCCGCGCCCTTGGCCTTGGCCTGCGCCCTGCTGCCGCTCGCCCTCGCCGGGCCGTGGCGCGACGTGCCCGGCTCGGCCTACGATTTCCGCCTCGATCATATGGCGATGTGCTCGCTCGGCGTCACGGCGGCACTCGCACTGCTGACCGAGGGTTTTCGATCGCGGGGGGCATCACTCGTATTCGGAGTTGCGACCGGGATCACGCTGCTCGCCCGCTTTCTCACCGGCACGTATTTCATCGTCATCCTGCTCGGGTTGCTCGCGTGGACGCTGAGCAGCGAGGAAAGGCAACGGCGCACGCGCCACGTGCTGCTCGCGGCGTTGACCGCCGCCGTCGTCGCCGGTCCGATCCTCTGGCTGAATTTCGAGACCGCGCGCGACTACTATTGGATCGGTCACTACATCGGGCCGGAGAGCGCCATCCGCAACTCGCACATGGGCCTCGGCCGCTCGCTCGCGTTTGTCGGAAGCCAGTTGCTCGAACGGCATCTCGGCCTGTTTTTCACCCTCTTCGCACTCGGCGGCGCGGCTTGTCTCGCGTTGCTGCGTTTTGGTGAACGCCAGCAACTCAACCGCGCCCCGGCCATCATCGGCGCGTTCTTCGTGCTCGCACCCGCACTCGTGCTCACGTTGCACCAGCAAAAATCCGAAGTGGTCGTCGGGGCGCTCGCGCCCGGGGTTGTGACGCTGACCACCGCGCTGTGGCTGCTCGCTGCGCGCCGCGCCACCGACAAATCGCTTGGAGGGTTCGCTGCCGTGATCACGGTTCTCGGACTCGGGGTCTTCACGCGCATGCAGGTTCCTCCGGCCCATACTCCGGCGCAGCGCCAAGAATTTGGCCAGGTCAACACCATCGCCGACCGCATCTTCACCCGCGGCCAGGCGGCCCACTTGCCCGAAACCCGCGTCGCGGTCGACTACATCACCGACTGCTTGGATGCCCAAGTCGTCCGCGTCATCTGCTACGAACGCCACCGCGTCTGGCTGCCATTCAACATGACCCTGCCCACCGGCATCGCCGAGCCTGCCGAAGCGGAAGTATTCGCCCGGCTCGCGCTCAGTGACTTCGTTTTCCTCACGGAACTGGCCCCGGCGGGCGGGTTTCCGTTCGACCAAAAACTCGCCGCCCTGCGCCCGCAGCTCCGCGCGTGGTGCGAGGCGAATCTCCGTCCGGCCGAACGCTTCACCCTCTTTGGGCGCAGCATGGTGCTTTACCAGCGACGGGAGATTCCGTTGCCTTGAAACCGGCATGAACCTCGTCCTCACCGGCTCCAGCACCGGCATCGGTCGCGCGCTCGCCGTGCGGCTGCTCACCCGGGGCCACGCGGTGTGGGGGATCGCGCGCTCCGACCAGACGGACTTCGTCGCGCAAAGTGGCGGCCGTTTCTTCGCGTCACGCAGTGATGTCAGCCAATGGGAAAGTGTATCCCGGACTGCTGCAGACGTCGCCGCCGCGTGGCCGCACGTCGACGGCGTCATCGCGTGCGCCGGCGTGCAGGGCGAAATCGGCCGCGCGCTCGCCGCCGATCCCGCGAAGTGGAGCGCGACCGTGCGGGCGAACCTAGACGGCACCTACCACACATTGCGTGCCTTCGACGGTCTTCTCGCGCGCTCACCCGGCCGCCAAAAAATCGTCTGCTTCTCCGGCGGTGGCGCCACTAAGTCGCGCGCCAATTTCTCCGCCTACGGCATCGCGAAGACCGGCGTCGTGCGTCTGGTCGAGACCATCGCCGAGGAGGAGCGCGGCCGCGCACTCGACATCAACGCGCTCGCTCCCGGCGCGATCAACACCCGCCTCACCGAGGAAGTGCTCGCGCTCGGGCCCGCCGTGGTGGGCGAAGCCGAATTCGCGGCCGCGCAAAAACACAAGAAGAACTCCGATTCTGCCGCGCCACTCGCCAAGGCTCTCGATTGCGTCGAGTGGCTGCTGTCGTCCGCCAGCGATGGCATCAGCGGCCGCCTGATCAGCGCGCCTTGGGATCCTTGGGCAAGCCTCGCCACCCACGCGACCGAGCTCGCGACGTCCGACATCTACATGTTGCGCCGCATCGTGCCCGAGGAACGCGGGAAAAAATGGTGAGTGTCCGGCCACCCGGCGGCGGAGACGCTTATTTTCCGAACACGCGGTAGTTCAGAATCAGAAACACCACGACCGTCGAAGGCGGGATCGCCCAGAGCGCCGCCCACGTCGCGCTCAGTTTGAAACGGTGGCGCAGCAGCTTGAACGCGCCGAGGTTGATCAAGTAGCTCAAGCCGACGGCGACCAGATATTCGCCCAGCTGCTGCGTCGTGTCGCCGCGCCCGCTCGGCAGCGCCCAGAACCGATTCGCGAAATAGTGGGTGGAGGTGGACACGAACCACGAAATCGAAA
>JBDSGI010000536.1:0-3023 GCA_039919035.1 Opitutaceae bacterium | reverse complement strand
CTCCGGCCGGGCGGTGATTCCCACGCCCGGCGCCGGCCCGCTCTGGCCGCGCTACTCCGAGATCGGTAGCGATCGCCCGATGTTCGGCGACCGCGATCTGACCATCCACGACGACGTGAGCGAGATTTCGAAAGAACGCCGCAACGGTTACGCTTGGTTTGGCGACACCCCGAAGCGTGCCCTCGACCACTACGCGCGTTGGGCGAAGCTACATCCCGAAAAGAAGTAGCGCGCCGACGAACCAAGGCGGCGCCTTGGGAAATCAAATTTGATTTACGGAGTGACCTGAAGCGGTGCCGCAAGCGTTGGGGCGCGCGATGGCGCTGCGGCGCCACGACTCAGTTCCGGCAACCCCAACATTCGGCGCGCGCCGCCGATCACGCGGTCCCAGTCGAAGGCCGGGCCGGGATCGGTTTTGTTGGTCTGCACGTGATAGTGGCCGAGGACGCCTTGGTATTTTTTCAGGTCGGCGTCCGGGAGTTTCTGGGTGACGAGGTTGCCGGCATCATCGCGCGGATAGTCGCAGGTGATTTTGGGAAACACCTGGCAGAGCGTGGCCGTGAGCTTGGTGAGCGCGGCGTATTGCTGCGGCGTGAGATCGTATTGGAGCAGCTCGGTGCCCTGGATGTTTCCGCGCACGAGTTCGGGTCGGGCGGGCCGCCCGACAAAATCCTTCGTGAAGATCATCGGGTCGCCGTAGCGCTCGGGCACCTTGATGAACGGACCCTGCGCGTCGCGCGGATACCACTCGTCGAGGGCCTTGTGCGCGCCCGGCGGATAGGCGCCCATATTGGCAATCTCGATGCCGATGGAGCGGCCGTTGGCGATCGTGGCCTGCCACGCGCGTTCCTTGAGATCGAGCGTCTGGTAAATCGTGCCGTCGATATCGATCATGAAGTGGACGCTGAGCCCGCGCAGATCGTGGAGAATTTTGAAGCACTGCTTGCTGATGCCCGCGACATCGTAGTGCATCACAAACTGATCGACGGTGCGCTGAAGCAGCGGCAGATCCCAGCCGCCGCCGCGCACGCGCTCGATCTCGTCGGCCGCGAGACCTTCGCGGCGGAGATTGTAGCGGTTGGGCGTGTGAATATCCTTCACCGCCTCTTTGGTTTTTTCCCAGCTGCTGTCCGTTTCGGGACTGAAACGCCGCTCGACGCGGTAGCCATCGTAGCCGCGGGGGTCCATCCAGGTGACCACGCGCGTGCCGGTGTGAAACAACTGCCCGGCCACGACAATCTCGTCCCCTTTGCGCTTGAGCGGTTTGCCCGGCCAAGTGTGGCAACTGGTGAAGGCCAGCACGCCGGCGGCAAGCAGACCGAAGACGGGGCGGGAAAAGGAAGCGTTCATGGCGGGGCGACGTGGCCGAGCCGAACCCAACGCGCTCCCCGGCTCAACCGCGATCGCGTGGAGGGTGGCGGGAATTCGACTGACGCCATCCGGCCCAATGCGCAGGTTTCCGCGGATGAGAAGAATCCTTTTTTGGATCGGGCTTTTGATCGCGGGTGCGTTGTCGGCCGCGACGCCTCCGGTGCAACTCGGCAACGAGGTGCTCGCCGCCGGCGGCTTTAAGGAACTCGCCGGCAAGCGCGTCGGGCTTATCACCAATCCTTCGGGCGTGAATCGGAATCTCGTGACGACGATTGAGGTTTTGCGGGCTGCGAGTGGCGCTACGCTTGTCGCGCTCTTCGGCCCCGAGCATGGCATCTACGGCGACGTGCCGGCCGGTGACAAAGTCGAGAGCCGGACTGACCCGCGCACCGGCTTGCCTGTGCACTCGCTCTACGGCGCGACGCGCAAGCCCACGCCGGCGATGCTGGCGGGTCTCGATGCGCTCGTTTACGACCTGCAAGACACGGGGGCGCGTTCCTACACGTTTATCAGCACGATGGGTCTTGCGATGGAGGCGTGCGGTGAGGCGGGGGTAGAATTCATCGTGCTCGACCGGCCCAATCCGCTGGGGGGCGAGCGCATCGAGGGTCCGCTCGTGGAGGAGAAATTTCGCTCGTTCGTCAGCCAGTGGGACGTGCCTTACGTTTACGGTCTCACCTGCGGAGAACTCGCGCGCATGATCAATGGTCGCGGCTGGATCAAGAGGCCGTGTAAACTCACGGTGGTTCCGATGCGCGGGTGGCAGCGCGCGATGGTGTGGCGCGACACCGGCCTGCCGTGGGTGCCCGCCTCGCCGCACATCCCGCACGGCGAGTCGCCACTGTTCCAAGTCGCGACCGGCATGCTGGGTGAGCTGGGCAACGTGAGTGTTGGGGTTGGCTACACCCTACCCTTCGAGTGTTTCGGCCTGCCGAAAATCGATCCACACGTGCTCGCTGCAAAGCTCAACCGCTATGGCTTGCCCGGCGTGATTTTCCGTCCGCTCACCTACAAGCCTTACTACGCCGCGTTCAAGGATGAGATTGTCGGTGGCGTGCAACTCCACTTCACCGATCCGGCCCGCGCGCCGCTGACCGCGATCAATTACTACGCCCTGGAGGCGTTGAAATCCGCCGCGGGCCGCGACGTGTTTGCCGAAGCGGCGACGGCAGGAAAAAAGTCCGACATGTTCGACAAGGTGAATGGCACCGACGCCACCCGCCGCGCCGTGCAATCCGGCAAATCCGCCGCCGAAATCGTCGGCTCGTGGAAAGCGGCGGAGGACGCCTTCCGCGCGGCGCGGACGAAATACCTGCTCTATTGAGGCGCTGCGGCCAGCCTAGGCTTTCGTCGGGGCCCTCTTCCCAAACGCCGGATCGATCTTCAGCCGTGCGATCACGATGAAGGACGGGATCGTGCAGGCCAGCACCCACGCGAAGAATTTCACGTAGCCGAGATGATCCTCGATCCATCCGGCGGCCATGCCGGGGAGCATCATGCCGAGCGCCATGAATCCCGTGCAGATCGCGTAGTGGGCGGTTTTGTGCGGGCCGTCGGCGACCATCATCATGTAAACCATGTAGGCGGTGAACCCGAAGCCGTAGCCGAATTGTTCGACCGCGAGGGCGCTGCCAATCAGCCACAGGCTCGCC
>JBDSGI010000535.1:0-4346 GCA_039919035.1 Opitutaceae bacterium | reverse complement strand
CGCGCCGACGATGTGACTGGCAAATTCAAGGCGTGGAAACCTCGGCGCGTCGCGTGAGCCGCGCGGTAACTTGACCCAGCACGCGGCACGACAATTCTTCCAGCCATGTCCCGCTACGAGCTGAAATCCCTCGCCGATCGCTGCACGCGCGCCGACCGACGCTACCTGCTCGCCTACCTGCGCACGAAGGATTCCGGCTATAGCCGAAAACTGACCGCCGCCGATCAGGAAGTGAAATCCGGGCACAGTGTTCGGCTTCGCGCCACGCGGCGCGGGTTGGTGCGCGTCGCCGCCTGAATGAGCCTTGCGCGCCCCTACGAAATCGTCGCGCCCCTGACGGTTTGCGAGGAGTTACGGGCGCCCCCGCGCCGCGATCGGCGCCAGCTCGAAGAGTTTCTCTTTCGTCTGACTCGCCCGCCGTCATTGCCCAGAGATTTTGAATCACCGGCAGAAGATGAGCGCTCACACCAAGCCAAGATCGTCGGCAACTGGCTGATCTCTTACTGGCCGGATCATGCGGCCCGCGAAATCCGTCTCACCGGATGTGAACGCATCGAGTAACGCCGATGCAGAACGAACTTATTGCCCTCCTCGCCGGCCGCAGCGGGCATTTCCAGATGGAGTCGGGCTACCACAGCGAACGGTGGTTCGACCTCGATCACGTGCTCGCGCAGCGGGAACGGTTGCGGCCGTTCGTCGCCGAACTCGCGCGGCGGCTCGCGGCGCATCGCATCGACGCGGTCTGCGGGCCGATGACGGGCGGCGCGCTGATCGCTGCGATGATCGCGGCGGAACTGGGCGTGGGGTATCTGTTCACGGAGCGATTCGAGCCGCCGCAGGCGACGGGATTCTTTCCGGTGCGCTACACGCTGCCGGCCGAACAGCGTGAACGCGGGCGCGACCAGCGCATCGCCATCGTGGACGACGCCATCAGCTTGGGCTCGGCGATTCGCGGCACCCACGCGGACCTGCTCGCGTGCGGTGCGCGGCCGGTGGCGCTCGGCGCACTGTTTGTCTTCGGCGGCGCGGCGGCGCAGTTTGCGGACGCGCACGGGCTCGCGCTGGAACAAATCGCGCCGATGACTTTTGGCATCTGGCGCCCCGACGAGTGTCCGCTGTGCCATGCGGGTATGCCATTGGAGCGCGTTTCCGACGCGCCCTAATCGCGCCGGCCCTGCCCTCACGCCGCGAGCGCGTGACAGGCCTCGGCGATGCGGGCATCGGTAAGCGTCGTGGCGTGCGAGAGCGCCCAAATCGCCTCGGGCTCCCAGAGGGCGGCGCGCAGCGGCTCCAACAACCGGCGCGACAGATCCGGCTCGGCGATGTGCTGGAAGATCGCGAGAGTCTGCCGCGACGCGGGGAGGCCGAGCCATTGCAGCACGCCAAAGACACCGTCGCGCCCGAGCACCGCCGAAATCTCCGACCACGCGGGCGCGTCGCCGCCCCGGAGGCTTTGATGCAGCGCGAGAAACGGCGTGAGCGCTGGCAAGTCGAGCAACTCCGGCAGCAACTCCGGGCACCGGGCCACGACATGCAGCGCGGCCATGCGCCCGCCGTCGAACTTCTCCAGCAATTCGCGGATACCCACCGACGCGAACTCCAACGCGCTGCGCCACTGCGCGGGAGAAACGGCCAATGCCGCCGAGGCGAGCACATCCTCGCCCAGCACGGCCTCGCTCCATTCGTCCGGCGAGCTCTCACGCTCGAACCGGATTTCCGGCCAGAGGGTGACGCAGTGCCGGAGGCCATCGTGAATCCACCCGAGGCTGGCGCGGGCGGACGTAGTGGGCCGGGCGCGGGATGAACGCGGGGCACGGCGGGCGGGACGGGAAACAAGGGAGTTCATCCGCCCACTTTACGCCTGGGGGTGGGACATTGCTTGTCCCAGCCTCGAAAAATGAACCGACCTTTTCATAAAAATAGCCGCCGCCGTTTCCGGCCGGTCATGACGAGAAGCAAAGCGACGAAGCAATCAATCTGAAATTCCAGCTGGATTGCCGCGCCCGGCTTCGCCGGGCTCGCAATGACAAATCAGACTGAAACACTTTCCGCATGGCCTCCACCGCCCAATTTTCCCGCCCTCCCCTCGAGCGCATGCTGCGCATCCACGAGGAACTGCGGCGCGGAGCGTTCACCAATTGCTCAAAGCTTGCCACCAAGCTCGAGGTGTCGCGCAAGACCATCGCCCGCGACATCGCCTTCATGCGCGACCGGCTGGAGCTGCCGATCGAGTTCGATGCGCCGATCAACGCTTATCGCTACACCCAACCGGTGTCGGCGTTTCCCACCGTGCAGGTGTCGGAGGGCGAGTTGCTCGCGCTGCTCGTGGCGCGCAAGGCGCTGGAGCAATATCGCGGCACGCCGTTTCACCGGCAACTCGAGGCCTCCTTCGACAAACTCACCGGCGGGCTGAAGGACCGCATCACGTTCAAGCCAGCGGACGAATTGCAGTCGGTGTCGTTCAAAAACTCCGGACTCGGCAAAGCCGATTTGGAAATCTTCAATGCGCTCAGTGCCGCCGTGCTGCGACAACACGAGGCGGAGTTCGACTACCGCAAGCCCGGCGAGAAAAAAGCGGAACGCCGCCGCGTGCAGCCCTACCACCTAGCGCACCGGGAAAACCTCTGGTATCTCGTCGCCTTCGACAGTGAGCGCGGCGCACTGCGCACCTTTGCGCTCCCCCGCATCTCCAAGCCCGAGGTGAAGAAGACGACGTTCACGCGCCCGGCTGATTTCTCACCGGAGAAATTTTTCGCGACCGCGCTCGGCGTGCTGGGCGGCGAACGCGATTACCGCGTCGTGGTGCGCTTCAGCGCGGCAGTCGCCGACCGCGTGCGCGAGCGCGAGTGGCACGAGTCCCAGGAGATGGCCGCGCTCTCCGACGGCGGCCTCGACCTCACGCTCCGCCTCGGCGCGCTGCCCGAGATCGAGCGCTGGGTGCTCACGTGGGGTGCCGACGCCGAGGTGCTGGAACCGAAGGAACTGCGCAACCGGGTGAAAGCCACGGTCGCGCTGCTGGTGAAGAAATACCGTTAGCGCGCCGGCCCGGCACGCGCCCAAGGTTCAGAACGAGCCGCGCAGGCCGATGCTCCAAGCCGAGCCATAGTCGACGCGCTGGCGGAATTTCGCGTAGTCGGGCGTGTTGGGGCCGTAGATCTTCGAGTCCTCGGTCTGGTCGGCGACGTTGCGCATGTTCACGAAGGCCGTGAGATTCCGGCGGATGTTGTAGTCGGCGTTTACGTCGGTGTAGAGGCGCTTGGAGCCCCAGTTGTAGGTGCTGGCCTCGATGCTGTTGTTGAGATTGACGCCGATGAGCCCACGGCGCTGCGGGGCGCGGTAGTTCCAGTTGAGGCGCACGGCGAATTTCGGGCGGGTGAGGCTGGCCCCCCAGTTCACGGTGAGCGGCGTGAAGCCGGCGAAGTTCGCCGAGCCGTCGCCCGTCGCGCGGTTGGTGCTCGCGTTGGCAAACGCCTGCACGCCGCGCGCCCAGTGCGGCAGGAACGTGAGCGCCTGCTTGTAGTCGATCTCGAGGCCCGTCATGCGCACGGTCGTCGAGAGATTGTGGTTCGTGGTGACGTCGTAGATGCCGTATTCGTCGCGATCGAGGTCGTAGAGGGCGAGGAACTCCGGAGTGGCCGGGAAGCGGACGCTGCCGAAGAAATTTTTGAAGTCGCGCTGGTAGGCCCCGATGTTGAGCGCACCGACCCGCTCGAAGTAATACTCAAGGCGGACCTTGTAGGTCTCGGCGCTCCAGGCCTTGATACCGGCGTTATTGACCGAGATGACGGTGTTCGTGGTCACCGGCGCGGAGGTGTCGGGCAGCGTGAGGCCGCCGGCATACTGGTTGAAGTCGGGCCGCCCGACGGATTGGTAGTAGGCGAAGCGCGCGGTGAGATTTTCGAGGACGCTGTAGCTGACGTTGAGATTGGGGAACAACCGCAGGTATTCCTTCTGCGTCTTCTGGCCGCGGTCGATGTAGGTGAGTTCCGAATAGGGCAACCCGGCATTGGTCGGCACGATGAGCAGCGCCGTGCCCGTGGGGCCGCGGAGGACGTTGCCATTGGCATCACGCTGGAAGGCGCGCGTCGGATCGGTGAGCGGACCGGAGGCCTTCACATTGGTCTGCTCGGCTCTGATGCCGCCCACAAATTGGAGGCGCCGGTTGAAAAAGGCGGCATCGCCGCGGAAATACGTGGCCGAGATGACCTCGCGCGCATATTTCGAGGTCCCGACACCGGAGCGATAGTTGTTGTTGGCGTTGGTCGTGAAGTGCGCGGGGTTGCGCTTGAAGTGATCGTAATAGTCGTCGTTGGAAATCCACTGGATCTTCGGGAAGCCGTAGGAGC
>JBDSGI010000534.1:0-3873 GCA_039919035.1 Opitutaceae bacterium | reverse complement strand
GATTCGTCAGTGGCATTGACGCGGGTGAACTGCCCGCCGACTCCACTGCCCACTCAGACCCGCCCCTGCGATGAACATCCATGCTTGGCTCCGCGTTTTCCTGAATCCGCGCGCCTCCGCTTTGTGTTTGGTGCTGTTCGCCATGGCTGCACCGCCCTGCGCAAACGCCGCAGAGGCGGCGAAGCGGCAGTTCGATCTGCCGGCCGGCTCCGTGGAAACATCGCTCAAACTTCTGTCCGATCAGTCCGGCGTCGAAGTGCTCTACCCCACAAATTTTGCCCGTGGCGTCCGCACGAATCGCGTGACGGGGAATCTGACCCCACGCGAAGCTTTGGAGCAGATGCTGGCCGGCACGAACCTGATGGCCGCGCAGGATGCGAAAACGGGCGCGCTCACCGTCCAACGCCGCCTCGAAGCTCCACCCGAAAAAAAAGTCGCGGCGCGCGCTGAATCCACCCCGACCGTGCGCGCCACACCCAATCTCCCGGGGCCCAGCGAGGTCGTGGAACTCAGCCCATTCAAGGTGAACACCAGCCGGGATATCGGTTACCAGGCGGAAAACACGCTCTCCGGCAGCCGGCTGAACACCCCGTTGCGGGACACCGCCGGTTCCGTCTCCGTTTTCACGAAAGAGTTTCTCGACGACGCCGCGATCACGGATCTCTCGGAGCTGGTGCGCTACACGGTCAACTCCGAGATGGACACGGACGACCAGCGAGCGGGCTCCACCCAGAACCCGCTGGTGAACGGCATCAATTTGACCCCCGGCATCCTGACCCGCGGACTACGGGCCAGTTTGGGCCTGGACTATTTTACGAGCATCACGCCGTCCGACCCGTATCGCGTCGGCCGTTTCGACGACAGCCGCGGGCCCAATAGCATTCTGTTCGGCATCGGCGCGCCGGGCGGCCTGCTCAACCAAACGTCGAAGTCCGCGACCCCGGCGGGAAACAGCGCCGCCCTCCGCTACAGTTTTGGCTCGTGGGACCGGCACCGGGCTGAACTCGAGGCCAATTACGTTCTGCGCCGGGACATCCTCGCCGTCTCGCTGGCGGCGGTGCATCAGGAAAACGGCGGGTGGCGCGCCTTCGATTTTCAGGACAAGAAACGCATCTTCGGCTCGGTGACCCTCCGTCCCGCTCGCTCGCTGAGTCTCACGGCCATGGGTGAAACCGGCCGGGACGTCGCAGCCGTCATCCGCTCGACCGTGGATTCCGATGAAGCCCTCGCCTGGTATGACAACCGCGTGGCTTACGGCGTAAACGCCGTCACGTTTGCGCCGACCAACACCTTGCCCACGGCGGCGCACATGGCGCTGGGCGTCACGACCCGCGCCGGTTTGGCCGGCAGCGGCAACAACCATCGCGTCACGTTCATCGAAAACGACGGCAAGATTTTTGACGGCATAGGCTCGTTCCTCACCGGCAGCTACAACAATGCGGCGGTGCGCGCTCCCGACGGCACCCGGGGTGGGACCGCCTCGGTGCTCCGGCTGAACGACCCGTCGATTTACCCGCGCAATCTCAACGCGGCCGGGCCCGGCATGTATCGCGATCAGCGCCTGAAAAACTACACGATCACCGCAGACTGGCAGGCCGCGCGCAACCTGGCCTTCAACCTCGCCCACAATTATCAGGACACCACCGCGAATGTTTATTTCATGAACAACGCGGCCCCCGCGCTCCGCGGCGAGGCCAACCGCACCCTCGGGGTCAACGGTCCGGCCAATCCCTATGCCGGGAGACTTTACTTCGACGGCAACTGGCGGCGCTCCGTGCATGTCGGGGAGGTGAACGAGACGAGGCTCTCGGCCACCTATTCTTTCGAGACGGGCTCAAAATGGTTCGGCCGGCATCGCCTCGCTGCGATGGCGTCCCGGTCTACGCAGCATGACGCGTTCACCGGTTCCTCGCTGGCGCTCGCCGGGCGGCCATTCAACCCCGTGCCCACCGGCATCAACAACCTGATCACCGTCCGCAATTACATCACCGAGGGCAGCTATGGCACTTACCGCGGGGGCGACTGGCGCTCGCTGCCCTCGACCGTGACTTTTGAAGGGAAACCCTACGGACTGGTCTTTGCGAATGACGCGGGCGGCGGCCAGGGTAACAGCGGCAGCGATCAAGAATCCAAGTCGGGCCTCGCGGTGGTGCAGAGCCACTTTCTCGGCGAGAAACTCGTCACGACTTTCGGTTACCGGCAGGACAACGTCGACGTGATCGAACTGGGATTCTACAATGATCCGATCATCGGCGACGTGGTCGACCGCGATCGCAGCAAAGGGAAGTCGAGCCGTGCGACGGGCCGTACCGGCACGGCCGGCGCGGTGTTTCACGTGTTCGATTGGATGTCGCTCATCGCGAATCGCTCGTCCAACCAAGGGCTGCCCAGCAGCAACTATAACGTCTTCCCTGACGGCAACCGGGCTCCGCCGACCCAAGGCAAGGGTGCGGACTACGGATTCGGATTCGATCTACTCGATGGCCGGCTGAACGCGAAGATCGTCTATTTCACGTCGAGTGAAAAAGGCCGCGTTACGGGGACCGGTCTTGGCGATGCGGTAGGTCGGAATGCCCGCGTCATGGACGCGTTTGCGGGCGTGCTGGTCGGGACCGGCCTGGCGTTCTCGCAGAATCAATGGGACACGCTCTACCGCACCTATACTCCACGCGCGACGGTGGTGACGTCCGACTACGATTCCAAAGGATATGAAGCGCGGCTCACGGCCAACCTCACGCGGAACTGGCGGCTCGTGGCGACTTATTTCTACACCGACTCCGGCGACAAGAACCTGGCCGGCGAAATGGTCGCGTGGTATGGCCTGAAGGCCGCCGCCGGGGGCAAGCTGACGCAAGGGGTGACGCAGGATGCGGGCGGGCGGTTTGTGATCGATCCCGCGGCGTTTCAGAGCGGCGGCACCGTCGCGAAGTGGCTCGAACTCGGAGCGCGGGCTCCGGCCGCCAATCCCGGCGTGCTCCCGACGGCCAACGGACAGACGGTGGCGCAGGAAATCTTTAACATGATCGACGCGTTGAACGACGCCAAGGAGCAGCAGGAAAAGCGCTGGAGCCTGCGTCCGCACAAAATCAGCCTGTTCACCGCCTATGATTTTCGGGAAGGCCGGCTGAAGGGCTTCACGATCGGCGGCGGCTGGCACTGGCGCAGCAAGAACATTATCGGCACGAATTTCCGGGGTGATGAACTCACGGGCGCGACGCTTTCGGCCGCGGACCTGAAGGTGGCCTACAGCCGCAAGATCAACCGGCTCCCGGGCAGAGTTCGCTTCCAAGTGAACATCTCGAACCTGTTCGACCAGGCGGACATCATTCCCGAGCGCTACGCGACGTCTCCGACGGCAGCGGACGGCTTCGTGGTGCCGGGTGGCCGCGGGCCCGCGTTCAGCCGATATGATTTGGTCGCGCCGCGCGAGATTCGCTGCACGACGACGTATTCGTTTTGAACGGGACCCGATCTCGGCCGCAACCAACCGCGTCGATTTTTTTAAATTTCCGTCACCGCCATCGGCGCGGGCCTGTTTCCGCCGACCTACTCCTTATGTCCAACGCACCTCACCACCCCATGATTGAGATTTCCCTTTTTTTGTCTGCGCTTAACGAACTTCCGCTCGTCCTTCGCCGCGCGATGCGCGGCGGGCGCATCGCGGCGGGCGTGGCGGTGATGGCCATGCTGCCGTGCGGCTATGGTCAGGAATACATTTTCACGACCCTCGCGGGACCCACGAACGCGGCGGGTTTCGTCACCGGCACCGGCGCACACGTGCAGTTTGATTACCCCAGCGGCCTGGCCGTGGATAGCGCCGGAAACTTGTATGTGGCGGAGGGCCTTTACAGCGAAGACACCAGCCACCGGATA
>JBDSGI010000533.1:0-2535 GCA_039919035.1 Opitutaceae bacterium | reverse complement strand
CACGCAGATGGTTCAGCACCAGATTGGACGAGCCGTCATCCAGAGGAATCTCGTCCTCCACGATGAAAAGATCGCCGGCCAACTCGGATGGATCGGGTGGCTCGGACTCAGCCAAGACGCCGGGTGCCGGAAGCGAATAGCTCATCGCGCCAACGGTCATAGCAATCCTGACGGCTGCGCCATCTCCGGTGTCCACCCACGGATGGTCGGGAATCGCAAAGCGAAGGGACACTCCTTGCATCAAAGCCCGATGAACGACACGCCGATTGAATGCCTGCCGGATCGAGTTGGTCGTAATGAGTCCGAAGCGGCGGCATTTTCTTTCCAGCGTGAGCTCGGCCGCTTTGTGCCACCAATACATCACAAAATCGGCGTTGTCCTCGACCGAGTTTGAGTAAGCCGAGCGCAGGGTCTCGACATACCCGTCTCCGAGGTCGTCGCGCATTCGCTTCGTGCCGAGAAACGGTGGATTGCCCACGATGAAATCCGCCGACGGCCACGCGGCGGGGCGCGGGGTGACGAAGGTTTCGAGCGGGACGACGGCGCGGTCGTCGGGGACTTCGCGGCCGGTGGCGGGATCGGTTTTCATCGTCTTCCGATCCCAGACGAAGCGGGTCTTGCCGGTGGCGTCCTTGGCGAAGTTTTTCTCATCGTAGGCGAGGACGGCGTCGCGGTGCTCGATGTTTTTGAAATTGCGGAGGACGGGCTCGTGCGGGAGGGCGTCGCCGCGGGTGCGGAAGTGCCATTGGAGGTAGCCGATCCAGAGGACGAGTTCGGCGATGGCGGCGGCGCGGACGTTGAGCTCGATGCCGAGGAACTGGTGCGGGTCCACGGTCTCGGAGGCGAGGTCGAGCGGGAGCGGGTCGCCGAGCTGGCCGAGGGTGTCGAAGACTTCGCCTTCGAGGCGCTTGAGGTGTTCGAGGGCGACGTAGAGGAAATTGCCGGAGCCGCAGGCAGGATCGAGCACGCGCACGGCGCAGAGCCGGTGGTGAAAGGCGCGGACGGTGGCGCGGGCTTGGTCGATTTCGCCGCGCTTGGCTTCGGTGATGGCGGCGGCCTGCGCGGCCTGCCAGTCGTCGCGGAGCGGCTCGACCACGGTGGGAAGCACGAGGCGCTCGACGTAGGCGCGGGGCGTGTAATGGGCGCCGAGCTTGTGGCGCTCGCCGGGCGTGAGGGCGCGCTCGAGGAGCGTGCCGAAGATGGCGGGCTCGACGTGGCGCCACTGGCAGGAGGCGGCGCGGCGGAGGAGGCCGAGCTGAGTGCCGTTGACGGGCAGCGCGCGGGTGTCGGCGAAGAGACCGCCGTTGAAGCAGAGGAGCTTTTGCTTGAGCAGGCCGGAGAAGCGGCCGGTGTTCATGTCCTCAAAGAGGAGCGAGAGCAGCGGCACGAAGGCGCCGGGGTCGGCCTTGGCATCGTCGAGGACTTTCTTGAACCCATCGGCGGGGAGGAGGCCGACATCCTCGGCAAACATGCAGAAGAGGCAGCGCGAGAGAAAGGCGGCGACCTCCTTCGGATCGTGGTGCGCCTCGAAGGATTTGGCCAGTTCGGCGAGGTGCGCGGCGACTTCGCGGGTGACGGCGGCGGAGATCTTCGCCGGGTCGAGCGAGCGCGGGTCGAGCCAGAGGGCGCGGAGCCGGGCGCGGGCCTCGGGTCGCGCGAGATCGGCGAGACGGAGGCGGTGGGTGCGCGCGTCGGGAAACGGGAGGTAGGCTTTTCCCTGCTGGGAAAAATCGGCGTAGAGCTCGAAGACGTGGCCGACATCGACCACGAGGAGAAACGGCGGCGTGGGCTCGCCGGCGGGAAGATTGCGGGCGTAGCGCTCGGCCTGGCCGCGGGCGGCGAGCATGGCGTCGTCCCACGCCTCGGAGCCGCGGGCGATTTTGGTTTTCTTGGCGGGCGCGGGATCGAGGGCCAGGGAGAGCGCGAGGGTCGACTCGCTGGCGCTCGTCGCGACGGGAGCGGCGTATTGCTTGGCTTCGAGGACGAAGCAGCCGCGCCGGTAGAAATCGATGCGGCCGGTGGTCTTCTTGCCGTCGCGCTGGACGAAGGGCACGGCGCGTTCGAAGACGTAGGCGTTGTGCGCGGTGTCGTCGCTGGCCGGGTCGGGCGGGGGGACGTCGAGCAGCGCGCAGAGTTCGATGAGAAAAGGAGCGTAATTGGCGCGCTCGGCGGCGCCGGCGGCGGACCAGCGCGCGATGAACGCGGCGATGGCGGGGTCGGCGGCGGCAGAAGCGGCGGGTGGCATGGAGCGGAGAAAGCGGGCTCGATGGCCGGCAAGTCAGCGGCGGCGCTGCTGGCGCGGTTTGTAGGGGAGCGGGGCGAGGCGAAGGAGGGTGGCGAGGGGCTCGAACTCGGGATCTTTGTGGACGAGCTCGGCGTCGAGCTGGCGGGCCGTGGCGGCGATGAAGGCATCGGCGAACGAGAGGGCGTGTGTGGCTTTGAGCCGACCCGCGGCAAGCGTGAGGGGCGCGTCGGGAAAGACGACCGTGAGCGGCCAGCCGCGGAGGACGGCAACGACATCCTCCGCCTTGGCCG
>JBDSGI010000532.1:0-3429 GCA_039919035.1 Opitutaceae bacterium | reverse complement strand
TCATTGAGCGCGGACCGGCGGAACTGGACAGTGAGGCCGGTGAGAGCGGCCGTGGAGACCGTCTGCGGGCCTACGCGCGGGAGCGCGACATATTGGTTGGTCGAGATGGTATAGTGCAGGCCGCCGTCCACGAGCCAGTCGCCGCGGCGAAACTCGAACTTAGGTGTGAAGGTGCGGGTCTGCGCGTATTTGTGCTCGTGGTTGGTTGTGAGCGCGAGCTGGGCGTTGTTAAACGTGAAGTTATTCAACCCATCACCGGTCACCGACGCGCGACCGCCCGGCACGCTGAAAGCGGCAGTGCGCGTGTCGATGAACGCGTCGAAATAGTTATACATCGCACTCAGCGAAAGGACGAGGGAGGGCGTGGCCTTCCAGTCGAGCGTGAGCGAGGGAGTGAAGCGCTCGGTCAGGCGCGGATTGGTGAGCGGGGTGACGGTGGTCAGCACGCGCGGCCGCGGATCGGCGGCGGTCGCGGCGGTGTTATAAGTGTGGTCGAGGCGGCTCTGGACGATGTATTGGTTGGAATCGCTGACGTTGAACACGACGCCAAGGCGGTTACCGAAAAATACGTCGGAATACTCAAGGATCGCACCGGGACGGAACTTGTAGGATTTGACATCGCTCGGGCCGTAGCTGCGGCGCCAGTCGAAATTGTCGCCGTTGGCCATGAAGTGCGCCTGCCACGAGATGCGGCGGCCCTTGCGCTCGAAGGCCCGCTTGGTCTTCAGGTTGATCGTCCCAGCGGGGGCGTCGGCGTCCTGATCGGCGCTCGTGGTGTAGTTGACCTCGATGCGATCGAGGCTGTTCACGGAGACTTGATCGAAGCTGAAGGAGCGCGCGCCGCCGCCGAGCCCCTGCGAGCCGTCGGCGCTGGCGAGCTTCATGCCATCCACGCTCACACCCACGTATTGCGGATCGTGGCCGCGCAAGCGAGGGCCGCGCGCGTCGGGGCCGACATAGTCAACATCGACGCCGGGGACATTTTTCAGGAATTCACCGACACTGCCCTCGGCGACGTCGCCGAACACGTCGGACGAAAGACTGTTAGTAAGATTCATTGAGCGGCGCTGCTCCATGAGGGCCTTGGCGTTGCCCTCGCGCTCGGAGCGGACAACGAAGGCGTCGAGTTTTTGCACGCCTGCGCCCGCCTCTGCCAATAGCGGCGTGAGCTCGAAGTCACGCCGCGCAGTCGCACCAGCGGCGACCGTAATAACGGCGCGCTCGGAACGCGCGCCGGTGTAGGTGACGGCAAGCGTATGGGTTCCGGCGGGGACATTGGCGAGGCGGTAGGAACCGTCGCGTTCCGTTGTCGTGACAAGATCGGTGCCGATGATTCGGACCTCGGCGTTGGCGAGGTATTCGCCGCGCGCGGCGTGGAGGACCGAGCCGGTGATCGCGCCCCGGGGCTCAGCGGCGCGGACGGGAAGGAAAGCGACGAGAGCGGCAAAAAGGAGCGCGAAGAGACCGGGGATGCCGCGAAGGGCGGGGAGCATGGCAAAAGGCGATGTCACGGGCCAAGTGCATGTAAAGTGAATTGCGCAAGGGACCGTCCAGTGGGGAAGCCGCAGGGGAATGATGTTTAGCCCACAGAAACGGGAAGAGTCCGGGACAAGGAAAATCTCACCGAGTGTGAGTCTTGAGGAATCGCAGACCGGGAACCTGGCAGATTCTCGCCGACGCTGTCATTTCGCCGGTCGCTTCGCCAAGACGACGCCGAGCAGGTCATTCCTCAAGTTTCTGCGCGAGCTTCCAGCCCGCGTAAACGCCGACGACGCTGCCAAGGCCACTGAGCAGGAAGCAGCCGAAAAATTCCAGGCCAAGCTTTTCGCCCAAAAACCAAAACGCGTAACCGCCAATCGTCATGCCGACGAAGATGCAGAGCTTGATCATACGGGCAGGGTGAGGCCCCGACAGAGCCCCGGCGATTCCATATGCGGGACCGTGACAAACTACTTCCACACCGAGGCCCGCCTTTCCGGTTTACTCGCTGCGGTCCCAGTCCACGCTCCACCTCATGAAGAAACGCCATCCCGCGAAGCCGCTCGCCGAGAACAAGCACTTGCTGCGGTGGGTTGAGAAGATGGCCGACCTGTGCAAGCCCGCCGCGATTCATTGGGTGGATGGTTCGCAGCAGGAATACAACGCACTCTGCGCGCAGATGGTCACGACTGGCACCTTCATCAAACTGAACCAGAAAAAATGGCCCGGCTGCCATTTGGCGCGATCGGACCCCGGCGACGTCGCCCGCGTCGAGGACCGCACGTTCATCTGCGCGCTCTCGAAAGAGGCGGCAGGACCGACCAACAACTGGGTCAATCCGTTCGAGATGAGGAAGACGCTCAAGGGCCTTTTCCACGGCTGCATGGCCGGACGCACGATGTATGTGCTACCCTTCAGCATGGGTCCCGTGGGCTCGCCCATGTCGCAGATCGGCGTGCAGCTCACCGACTCCCCCTACGTGGTCGTGAACATGCGCATCATGGCGCGAATCGGGAAAAAAATCTTCGAGCTCATCGACGCCGATTTCAAGCGCGTCGTGCCCTGCGTCCACTCCGTGGGTGCGCCCCTGCAGCCGGGGCAGAAGGATGTCGCCTGGCCCTGCCTCAAGGAAAAATACATCGTCCACTTTCCCGAGACGCGCGAAATCTGGAGCTACGGCTCGGGCTACGGCGGCAACGCCTTGCTCGGCAAGAAGTGTTTCGCGCTCCGCATCGCCTCGGCCATGGCGCGCGACGAAGGCTGGATGGCCGAGCACATGCTCATCCTCGGCGTGGAAGATCCACAGGGGAAAAAGAATTATGTGGCGGCGGCGTTCCCGAGCGCGTGCGGCAAAACCAATTTCGCGATGCTGATCCCACCCGCGCATTTTCAGAAGCAGGGCTGGAAGGTCTGGACCGTGGGCGACGACATCGCGTGGATCAAGCCCGACGAACACGGCCGCCTCCGCGCGATCAATCCCGAGGCGGGATTCTTCGGCGTGGCGCCGGGCACCAGCAACAAGACAAACCCCAACGCGATGGCCTCGCTCGCGAAGAATTCGATCTTCACGAATGTCGCGCTCACGCCCGACGGCGGCGTGTGGTGGGAAGGCATGACCGATCAGCCGCCGGAGATGGCGACCGACTGGCAGGGAAAAATCTGGACCCCGGAAATCGCTCTGGCCACCGGCGCCAAGGCGGCCCACCCGAACGCGCGCTTCACCGCGCCCGCCAAGCAATGCCCCACCATCGATCCCGACTGGGAGAAACCGGAGGGCGTGCCGATCAGCGCGTTCATCTTCGGTGGACGGCGCGCCACCACCATGCCGTTGGTATACCAGGCGTTCAACTGGTCGAGCGGCGTGTATGTCGGCGCCACGATGGGCTCGGAGATGACCGCCGCCGCCGCCGGGACGATCGGCAAGGTGCGCCGCGACCCGATGGCGATGCT
>JBDSGI010000531.1:0-5801 GCA_039919035.1 Opitutaceae bacterium | reverse complement strand
GCCAAAGCAGAAACGTGATCGCGGTGGGTGCGAGCAGCAGCGTCTCGACCGTGAGGCCGGTGACGGCCGGCAACGGGGATTGTTTGCGCATCAGGCTGTAGCCGCCCCAAGTGCCGGCGATGACGAGGGCGATCCATGGCGGGCGGCCCAGTTGCACAATCATCAGTGTCACTCCGCCTGCCGCCACCGTGATCGCCCACCATTGGAGGCGGCGCAGGTGCTCGTGGAGAACGAAGCGTCCGGCGGCGACGTTGACGAGTGGCACCAGAAAATACCCGAGGCTGGTCTCGACCACATGCCCCGTGTTCACGCCCCAGACGTAAACGAGCCAATTGCCCGTGAGGAGGAAGGCGCTGAGGCCATTGATCGCAAATGCGCGCCGGGTGGCGAGGGCGGCGCAGACGGCGCCGAAACCGCCCTGCGCCGCGACGACCCCGAGCAGCAGGACCAGCGACCAAACCTGCCGGTGGGCCACCAGCTCAACCGGATCGACGGCGGCTAGTTGTTTCCAGTAGAGCGGAACCAGCCCCCACAGGAAGTAGCACAGCGCGGCGGCCAGCGCGCCCCGGGCTTGGTCGGGAGTGTGGCGCACGGGAGGGGTCACGCGGCGACCGTGGCCCGCCGACTTGGTGCGTCAACGTGCCGGCGGCTGTGCCGGCGGGTGCGGGGTGTCACTGCGCGCCGCACCAGAGGCGGATCTTATTTCTTCGGCTGCGCGGCGCGGGTGAAACCGTAGCGTTCGCGAAATTCCGTCTCAGCCTGCGTCTTCGCCGCCTCGGCGGCGGTGCCGGTGGCGACGATTTCAGCGCTCCGTTTTTCCAGCCACCTCCGGCGGAAGCTCTCCTCGACGTCGGCCGAGATGGCGGAGTTTTCCTTGGCCGTCTTGGCCTTTTTGGAAAAGAGGCAGCCGGTCGTTTGGCAGGCGACGATAGTGAGGGCGAGCATCAGCAGGTGCTTGGTCATGTGAAAAACTGGTTTATGTCTTGAGAAGAGCCCCCCGGACCGCGAGGGAATCTTTTTGGTTTCGCGCAACGAGCCGAATGGCACTCATGTTGGCCCATAACATGAGTAACGAACCAATGGCGTCCCCTTCGCCGCTGCGCCTTAAACCGCGCCTGCGTCTGCCCGCCGAAACGGCGGGAGAGGGTGCGTCCGTTGCCCTAGGTGAGAAGCCAGCGGTCGCGTCCCCGACGGCCGAGCCCGCAGCGGCGACGGATACCCCGGCACCAGTCATTCACTTTCAGCCACGCGCGCCGGTATCGTCGACCGAGATTGGTGCAGTCACACCCTCCGTGGTCGAATCCGTGGTGACGACACCTGCCGTGATCGGCGAGCCGCCAAGATTCAAGTTCAAACCCAAGCTTGCCGAACCCGCGGGAGCAGCGGCTCCGGCCGCCGCGGAGGTGGGCGCGCGGTTGATTGGAGCGCTGCCTCTGCCGGCGCCGACGCTATTTCCCACCACCGAGGCGCCGGTTGCGCCGATCGCGGCGTCCCCGGCATGCGGCGGTGCCCGGGGCTCGCTGCCGCAGTTTCCGGTCATTGCCGGCCCGGGGCGGAGTCGCACTAATCCGGCGATTCCAATGCCACACATCAAGCTCAAGGGCGATGTCCTGCCCGAGCCTGAAACTCCCGAAGAACTGGCGTCGAATCGGAACGGCCAGCGCCGACTCGGCTGGCTCATGGTCTTGGCCGTGGTGGGTGGGGCGGGATATTTCGGGTGGCCCTATCTGAAGCCCCATGTTGCCCGTTTTCTGCCGCCAAAGGCTGCGCAAGCGGTCCTCACGCCGTCTGAAACTTTGAACAAGCTCGCCCACGCCCCGGCTGCCGCGATCGACAAGGCGCAGGAGGCCCTCACGGCACGGCGGGCTGGCGGCCAGACGCGCGTCGATGCTGCGGCGGTCGGCGAAGACGCGCCGGAAAAGCCGAAGGCGACAGTCGCCACACCTGCGGTGTCGAAACCGAAACCGGTCGCTCCGCCGCGGCCGCCGACGATGGCGCCGGTCCGGCCGGGGCTCGCGGCGTCCGTGCAGTTGGAGGCCGGGCCGGACGCGAGTCCTGAATTCCGCACCTTCGTTGCCAATGCCAAGGTCAGCGGCGTTTTCCAAGGCGCCCCGTCGCGGGCGATGATCAACGGCAAACTGACCCGCGCCGGCGAGACGGTCGAACCGGGGCTCGGGATCATCTTCGACGGCTTGGACACGGAGAAGAAATATCTCATCTTCCGCGATCGGTCGGGCGCGATTATCTCCCGCCGATATTAGGCCGCGCGCCATTTCGCAGGGTGGGCAGCGCCGACGGTGCCTGTCTCAAAACGCGGCGCGAATCGCCCGCAGCAACTCGGGGTCGGACACGACTCCGCGCACGCCATTGACCACAAACTGGATGCCGATGCAGAGGATGAGAAATCCCATGATCTTGGAGAGAGCGTTCATGCCGTTGCGCCCGATCACGCCCACGATGCGCTCGGAGAGCCGCAGGGTTCCGTAGGTGATCGCGGCGACGATCAGAATGCCCAGAATGATCGCGACGTAGTCGACCCATCCGGTCGAGAGGGAGGTGAAACCGACCGTCACGGCGATGGAGCCGGGTCCGCTCATCATCGGCATCGCCAGCGGGGAAAACGCGATGTCGCGCTTGGCCTTCGCCTCGACTTGCGCCGCGTCGTCCTCCTCCGGATCGCGGGGCGGGGCCATCAGCATTCCGGAGCCGATGCCGGCAACCAAAAGGCCGCCAGCGATGCGCAGCCCGGGAATGGAGATGCCGAAAAATCCCATGATCAAGCGGCCGCCGATCAGGAAGCACACGAGGATTGCGACCATGTAGAGGCACGCGAGCCGCAGCTGTTCGAGCCTACGCTCCCGCGTGTCGCCCTCCGTGATGGCGAGGAAGGTCGGCGCGGCGGCGAGGGGATTGATGATCGGCAGCAGCGCAATGACGGTGCCGAGGATGAGCTCCCAAAAATGAGAGACGTTTGCCATGGGAAGCAGTCTCGCGGACTTCGCGCTCGTGGGCAAGACGGCCGGATTTTCGTTTCCACTCGTGGTGAAAGGCGCTTCGATCGATTGGCCCTCGCGCCCCCTCTGCGCCCGTCTCCGATCTCCCTCCATGAAGCTCTACGTTTCGCTCGCCCTGTTCATCGTCGCGCTGGCCCGCACCCTCTCCGCCCAGGCGGAACCGCCGCTACTCCTGCAGTCGCCTGCTTTGAGCAGGACGCAAATCGCGTTTGCCTACGCCGGCGGCGTGTGGGTCGTCCCGCGGGAGGGCGGCGACGCGCGGCGACTCGTGAGCCCGGAGACGGGCGCCGCGAGCGGACCGGTGTTTTCGCCCGACGGCACGCAGGTGGCGTTTACCGGCGACTTCGATGGCAACCAGGATGTTTACCTCGTGCCGGCTGCCGGTGGCGAAATCAAACGACTCAGCTCGCACCCGGGATCCGATGTGGCGCTGGCTTGGACGTCTGACGGCAAGGGCATTCTTTTCCGTTCGACGCGCGAGACTTACTCGCGGTTCGAGCGGCTTTATACCGTGCCTATCTCGGGCGGATTTCCCACGCCGCTTCCGCTGCCGATGGGCATGCAGGGCTCCTACGCCGCGGACGGCGCGCAGATCGCCTACGTGCCGTTCGCCAACAGTCGGGCGGGGGCCGGCGACACCTACATCGCAATCAAGAATTATCGCGGGGGAAAAACCTCTCCCATCTGGATCGCGCGGCTGGCCGACTCTGAGACTACGCTGCTGCCGCGCACTGACTCGAACGATTCGCACCCCATGTGGGTGGGCGACAAAATCTATTTTCTTTCGGATCGTTCCGGCCCGACCACGCTTTTCAGCTACGACGTAAAATCTCGCGCGGTTACCCAGCTCGTGAAGAACGACGGCTTCGATCTGAAGTCCGCCTCGGCTGGCCCCGGCGCGATCGTTTACGAGCAGTTTGGCTCCTTGTATCTCTACGATCTAGGCGCGGGCCGCTCGCGATCGGTGCCGGTGCGCCTCGCCGCCGATTTGCCGCAGGTGCGGCCGCATTTCGAAAAGGTCTCGGTCGCGCAGCTGCGCAACGCCGACCTCTCGCCGTCGGGCGCGCGCGCCGTCTTCGAGGCACGGGGCGAAATCATCACCGTGCCCGCCGAGAAGGGCGACATCCGCAACCTCACCCGTGCGCCGGCGAGCGCCGAGCGCGATCCGTCGTGGTCGCCCGACGGCAAGTGGATCGCGTGTTTCTCGGACGCGAGTGGGGAGTATGCGCTGCAGTTGCGTGATCAGACGGGGATTGGCGCCAAGCGCATCGTCGAGCTGGGCTCGCCGCCGTCTTTTTTCTACAACCTCGCGTGGTCGCCCGACAGCAAGCGGATCGCCTACAGCGATAAGCGCGGGCAGTTTTGGTATTTGGACCTCGAGGCGCAGAAGCCCGTCAAGGTGGACACGGATATCGCGCAGCGGGGCGCGCGCCTGGTCTGGTCGCCCGACAGCCGATGGCTGAGTTACGAAAAGGAACTGCCGAACAATCTCGGCGCGGTCTTTGTTTACTCGCTGGAGACTGCCACCGCCACGCAGGTGACCGACGGCATGAGTGACGCGCGTTTCCCGGGCTTTGATCGCGGCGGCAAGTATCTCTACTTCACCGCCAGCACGGATGTCGGCCTCACTTCGGGCGGCTCCAGCATGAGCCGCATCGGCCGCCCCGTGACGCGCGCGGTTTATCTTGCCGTGCTGCGCAAAGATTTACCCTCGCCACTGGCGCCGGAAAGCGACGAGGAGAAAGACGATGCCGCGAAGGACAAGGAGAAGGACGCCGCGAAAAAATCCGACGGCGAAAGCAAAACCGCCGAGGCGGAAAAATCGGCTGACGCCGAGGCGAAGCCCGAAACGAAATCTGCCGGCCCCGCAAAAAAGGCCGACAAGGAGCCGCCGAAGGTCACCATCGACTTCGAGGGGCTCAACCAGCGCATTCTCGCACTGCCGCTACCGGAGCGAAATTACGGCGCGCTCACGGCCGGCAAGGAAGGCATCGTCTACGTGCTCGAGGGTCCGCAGGTTTCCGGCGGAGCCGCGGCAAAGAATGTAGTGCAGCGCTTCGATCTGAAGACGCGCAAGACGGAGAAAATCCTCGATGCCGTGGATCAATTCATTCTCGCGGCCAAGGGCGAGAAGATGCTCTGGCGGGCGGAGAACAAGTGGTTTATCGCGGCCGCCGACAAGGCGCCCAAGGCCGGCGACGGCGTGCTCAAACTCGACGGCCTCGAAGTCTGGGTCGATCCGCGTGCCGAGTGGCGGCAGATGTTCAAGGAGGTCTGGCGGATTGAGCGCGATTTCTTCTACGACCCAAATCACCACGGCATCGATCTCGCCCAGGCGGAGAAGATCTACGAGCCGTTCCTCGCGGGCATCGGCCACCGTTCCGATCTCAACTATCTTTTTGCGGAGATGCTCGGGCAGCTCAGTGTGCAGCACATGTATGTCGCCGGCGGCGCCAAGCCGGAGGTGAAGACGGTCGCGGTCGGCCTGCTTGGCGCGGACTATCGGATCGCCGAGGGACGCTATCAGTTCGCGCGGGTTTTCGACGGCGAGAATTGGAATCCTTCAGCCAAGGCGCCGCTCACGCAGCCCGGCGTGAACGTGAAGGCCGGCGAATTTCTCCTCGCGGTCAACGGGCGCGATCTCGCGGCGGGTGACGAAATTTATAGTTTCTTCCTCGGCACCGCGACCAAGCAGACCGTGCTGAAGGTCGGCCCGAATGCCGACGGCACGGGCGCGCGCGACGTCACGGTGGTGCCTGTGGCGAACGAGACCTCGCTTCGCAACCT
>JBDSGI010000530.1:0-3183 GCA_039919035.1 Opitutaceae bacterium | reverse complement strand
CGAGGTGCGGCAGCTTCGCCCGCAGAAACGCGGCCTGCAATTCGCTCAGGCGCGAGTTGATCCCGAGAAATTCATTTTGGTAGCGGACCTTTGAGCCGTAGTTGCGCAGATGGCGGATTTTTTCCGCGAGCAGGCCGTCATTCGTCGTGACCGCGCCCGCGTCGGCCATGGCGCCGAGATTCTTGCTCGGATAAAAGCTTACCCCGGCCGCGTGACCGAGCGCGCCCGCGGCGCGACCGTGGCAGCGTGCACCGTGGGATTGGGCCGCATCCTCCAGCACGAAGAGGCCGTGACGTTCGGCGAGGGCGTTGATGGCCGTCATGTCGGCCGTCTGGCCGTAGAGATGAATAGGGAGAATCGCTTTCGTGCGCGGCGTGATCAGCGCTTCGATGCGGCTCGGGTCGAGATTGTAGGTCGTGGGGTCCGGTTCGCACGGCACGGGTTTCGCGCCGACGTGCGTGACCGCGAGCCACGTGGCGATGTAGCCGTGCGACGGCACGATGACCTCGTCGCCCGAGCCGATTCCGCGCGCCATGAGGATCAGCTGCATCGCCTCCAGCCCGTTAGCCACGCCCACGCAATGCGTCACGCCGATGCTCGCGGCATATTCCGCCTCAAACGCCTCGAGCTCCTTGCCGAGCAGCAGCCAGCCGGACTCCATGACGCGATGGTAGGCGGCATCGAGTTCGGCGCGCAGCTCCTCGTAGGCGGGCTTGAGATCGAGGATAGGAATCTTCATCTCAGACAAACTTCAGCTTCCGCGCGGCAAAAGCCACCATGCGCAAGAGCAGCCAGCCGTGGCTCCAGCGCTGGATGTTGGTCGTGCCGTAGGTGCGCTCGCGGTAGCGGATCGGGACGTCGGCAATCTTGAGGTTGAGTTTGGCTGCGCCGAACAGGAGGTCGAAATCGCCAAAAGGATCGAAGTCGCCGAAGTAGGCGCGATTCGCCGCGATGCGCTCGTAGTGCGCACGGGTGAGCACTTTGGTGCCGCAGAGCGTGTCTTTCACCGGCTGGCCTAGGAGCCACGTGAAGATAAGGCCAAACGCCTTGTTTGCGCACAGATTCAAAAACTGCATCGCCTTTTCGTCCATCGGATAGACGAGGCGCACGCCGTTCGCGAACTCGGCGCGACCGCTGGCAATCACGTCGTAAAATTTCGGCAGTTCTTCCGGCGGCATCGTGAGATCGGCGTCGAGAATCATCAGGATGTCTCCGGTCGCAGCGGCGAATCCCGCGCGGACGGCGTCGCCCTTGCCCTTGCCGGTCTGCTGGAAGATTTTGATTTTTCGGTGCGGGTAGGCGGCGGCGACCCGCTGGATCTCGGACCACGTATTGTCCTTCGAGTGGCCTTCGACGAAAATCAGCTCAGTGCCGGCGCCCAACTCGGCGGTCCGCGTGACGGCGGCCTCGATGTTGCCCGCTTCGTTGCGCGCGGGAATCACCACGGAAACCGTCAGGGTTTTTCCGCCGCTGGCGTTGTCGCGGCGGGCGACAAAGAACACCGTGAGACAGAGCCACGACAACAGCGGTCCGAGCCAGCGGTTGATGAGCGTGCCGAGCCCGAGCAGCTCAAACGGCACCAAGATTCGTCCTTGTTGGCACACGGGGCTCCAGCCGGCGAGATGGAGAAGATTAAGCACGTCGGACGAGGCCAGCCAGCTGTTCTGCGGCTGCGCGGACTTCAGACCCAGCCCGCGCATGATCGAGAGGAGCGGGCGCCAGAGGGTGTTTTGGAAATTAACCATCAGGCGCGTCTCGGCGTGCGAGACCTGATGCAGCCGTTCGAAGAGCCGCTGCACATCGGCGGCGAGGTTCAACGTGTCGGAGATGATGATGACGTCGAACTTCTCCCCGAGTTCGAGCAGCTCGCCCGCTTGCACGAAAAATTGGCCGTCCGGGTAGCGCAGGCGCGCCGCCGCGATCTGCGCGGGCGCGAGGTCGACACCGGTTTTCTTCGCCGCCCGCACCTGCGCGAGCAGCGCGCCGGAACCGCACCCGATTTCGAGGACGCTGGCATCGGGTGGGATGAGGAGATTGTAGTAGTGCGCGAGCAGCCCGCGATACGCGCGGGCACCGGCCTGCGGCTCGGTCGGCGCGGTATCGTAGAAGGCGCGGACGCGGTCGAGGTGTTCTCGGGCGAGGGCGGAGATTTCGGACTGCATGGAAGCGGACGGGCGCGAGGCGCAGGACTTTGCTGAGGGTCGCGGGCCGGCATGGCGAGGCTCAAGATTCTAGGTTGCAATCGCGGTGGACATCCCGCCGTCTGCCTCCTCAATTTTACGTCCACTCATGGTGTTGCACAGCCTCACGTTCCCGCGCCCGGTCCTGCGCGGCGTGTTCCTTTTTCTGGCGTTGCTCTGCGCCGGGATCGGCCGGGCGGAATCCGTGAGCGTCGCGGGCACGATGCCGGAGGATTTTTTGCCGGGGTTGAAGGCCATCCTCACCACTGCGTTCGAGCGCTCACCGAAGTTGATTGCGGCGGAGTATGAGCGGGCGGCGAGTGAGGCGAAAATCTACGGGGCCAATGCCCCGCGCCTGCCCAGTCTTCGCGGGTATTCGGAATACGCCAGCAACCAGACGACGGCCTCGGGTAACAGCAGCTCCCAGAGCCGGGCGAGCGGATTCTTCTACCGCTTCGAGGCGAGCCAGGCACTGTTTCACTGGGGCGCGCTGCAAAACCAGAGTCGGGCGGCCCAGATCAATTTGTTGGTGGATCAGAAAAAATACGCGATCGCGGCGCGCGAGCTGGCCATTGATCTGCGCAAGGCCTACCTCGCGCTGATCGTCGAGACGGCGAAATTGCGGCTGGGTCGCGAGGCGCTGCGCATCTTCCGGGACGATCTCGCGGTCATGCAGGAGAAGAATCAGGCGGGCACGGTGTCCGCCGCCGTCCTCGAAGGTGAAAAGCTGCGCGGCCGCGAAATCACCCTCGACCTCGGTCGCGGTGAGGCCGAACTGGCGGCCAACCGACGGCGCTTCGCCCGGCTGGCGGGTTTGGCGGAATTTACCGAGGAGCAGATCCCTGCGGATATTCCCCGGGTGGAGCACCGGGCCGCGCTGGCCGCCGTGATGACGGCGACGCTGCTGCGCGACGGCGCCAAGGGCACCCCCGAATATGAAGTCTATGACCTCAAGGTGCGCGAGGCGAAGCTCCGCGAAAAGAGCGAGCGCACTCGGTTGCTA
>JBDSGI010000529.1:0-5695 GCA_039919035.1 Opitutaceae bacterium | reverse complement strand
ATTCTTGATTTTCCTATTCCTGCTCCCCGCTCCCTGCTCCTTGCTCCAGGGCGGCGCGGCCGCGCCCGCCGCCGCTTCCGCCCCCGCCCTGAATTGGGTGCTGCCCATTTTTACCGACAAGGAAGGCTTCCGCTCCATGACGCTCCGCGGCACCGAGGTAAGACCGGTCGGAAAAACCATCGCGGTCACCGATCTCAGCATCACCATTTTCTCCGGCGACGCGAAGGCGGAAGTGGACAGCGTGCTGCTCAGCCCAGCCGCCGTCTTCCATCCCGACGACAAGCGCGCCAGCGGTGAGAAGAGCGTGCGCTTCATCCGCGACGACGTGGAGGTCACCGGTATCGGGTGGAACTACGATCATGCCGCGCGAAAAGTTTCGCTCCGGGAAAACGTGCACGTCACCTTCCGCGCGCAATTGAACGACATCCTGAAATGATCCGCCTCCGCCGCCTTGCCCTCGCGGCCCTTGCCGCCCTGCCCTGCCTCGCTCTCGGCGCCGAGCCGGCGGCCCTGCCCGCCGCCCCCAAGGCTCCGCTCGTGCCCACCGAAATCGTGAGCGGAGCCGCGGAGATGATCAGCACGGACAAAGAGACGACGTTCACTTTTTCGAAGGGCGTCACCGTCACCGCCACCAACCTCAAGATCACTTGCGACGATCTGGTGGTCATCTCCAAGCGCTCGGGCGATCCGGCCGCAACGATCGGCAAGCAGGACAATTTCAAGTCCCTAGTCGCGACTGGCCGCGTCCACATATTGCAGAACGACCGCGAGGCCTTCTGCGAACGCGCCGAGGTTTTTCCCGGCGACGACAAAGTGATCCTCAGTGGCCAGCCGCGCGTCCGGAGTCTCGACGGCCAGTATCAGGCGAGCGGCCCGAAAATGGAACTGCTCCGCGGCGAGCGTCGCGCCCGCATCATTGGCGATGGCGACGCCCGGCCGACGATCACGTTGCCCGCGCTCAAGGACCTCGGTTACGACAAGGTGCCGGATAAGAAAAAATCGGCGCCGGCAAAAACGACCGCCACCACGCCCGCAGCCGAAGAAAAGACGGACCCGGCTTCCCCGCCCAAACTCACCGTCCCGCTGCCCCTCGCGCCCAAATGACCACTGCCGTGCCAGCGACCTCCGAGATCGCGACCGAGGGCTTGGTCAAGACGTTCGGCCAGCGCACCGTCGTCAACGGCGTGAGCCTGCATTTTCGCGCCGGCGAAGTCGTCGGCCTGCTGGGACCCAATGGCGCGGGCAAGACTACGACATTCTATATGGTCGTCGGACTGGTTCCCGCCACCGCCGGGAAAGTGCGGCTCGATGGCGCTGACATCACCCGGCTGCGCATGCACCAGCGCGCGCGCCACGGCATTGGTTACCTGCCGCAGGAGGCCTCGGTGTTTCGCAAGCTCACGGTCGAGGAGAACATCCTCGCCATCGTCGAGGTCGCGGGCGTGCCACGCCGGCAGCGCCGCGCTCGGGTCGACGAACACCTGACCGAGCTCTCCCTCACTCACGTCGCCAAACAGAAGGCCTTCACGCTTTCCGGCGGCGAGCGTCGCCGCCTTGAGATCGCGCGCGCCCTGGTGGGCAAGCCGAAGTTCCTGCTGATGGACGAGCCCTTCGCCGCGATCGATCCGATCTCCGTCGCCGAGGTGCAAAAGATTATCCTCGCGCTCAAGGCCCGCGGCATCGGCGTCGTCGTCACCGATCACAACGTGCGCGAAACCCTGCGCATCGTGGACCGCGCTTATCTCATCCATCAGGGCAAGGTCCTGACGGAAGGCTCGGGCGATTTCCTCATTAAGGACGAGCAGGCCCGCAAATTCTACCTCGGCGAAGGCTTCAATCTGTAAGGGAAGTAGTGGGTGGTGAGGAGCGTCTAGCGAGCATTCGAGCCCGAGCGTCCGCGGGTTTTCTACTCGCTACCCGCTCCTCGCTACCCACTACTTTTCCCCACCCCCCATGCCCAAAGCCATCCACGGGATCACAGTCGCGCACCTGTTCGAAACCCACCGCGAAAAGCTCAAGCTCGAGCTCGTATTCGGCAAGAGCGGCCTGCACCGCCTGATTCACGAGGGCACGATCAACCGGCCCGCGCTCGCGCTCACCGGGTTCTTCAAGTTTTTCGCGCACCGGAGGGTGCAGGTCTTCGGCGCGGCGGAGCTCGCGTTCATGAAAACGCAATCCCCGGCGCAGCAGCTCGCCGTGCTGCGCGAGATGGTGCGGCGCGGCATCCCTTGCATCGTCATCACGCGCCACTATCACCCGCCCCAGACCATGATACAGGTGGCGGAGGAGATGCGACTCCCCATCCTCCGCACGCCGATGATCACCTACAACTGGATCAACCTCGCGACGCTCGCGATCGACAACGAGTTTGCGCCGCGCGGGACCGAGCATGCCACCACGCTCGATATCAAGGGCGTCGGCGTGATGCTCCGCGGCGATTCCGGCATCGGCAAGAGCGAGTGCGCGCTGGCGCTGATCGAACGCGGTCACTCGCTCGTGGCCGACGACCTCACCCTCATCCGGCTGGTCGATGAGCGCGAACTCGTGGCCTCCTCCCGCGACCTCAACCGCGGCTACATGGAGTGCCGCGGCATCGGCATCATCAATGTCGCCGAGATGTTTGGCGTGAAGTGCGTCCGCCTGGAAAAACGCCTCGACATGGTGGTGAGCCTCAAGGAGTGGAACGAAGGCGTAATCGAGGAGCGCACCGGCTTGGAAGAGAACCATTACGAGATGCTCGGCAAACGGCTGCCGCACGTGGAGCTTTACGTGCGGCCCGGCCGCGACATCGCACGGCTGGTCGAGGTCGCCGCGCTCACCCAGGCACTCAAGAAAATGGGCCACGATCCCGCGCGCGATTTCAACAACCGGCTCATCGCGCACATGAGCGAGCAGGCCGAGCAGGCGAAGCCCACCAAGATTCGCCCGGTCGATCGCGAAGAGATTACCTAGCGACCGACCAAGCACCTAGCAGTCGGCGGTCGTCCTTACGGCAGTTCGTAAACCTCCACGATCGCCACCCCGCTCGTGGCCGTGCCGGCGCCGGTTACGAGTGCTGTGTAAGCTCCGGGGGCAAGGGTAGCCAAAACGGCCGATTCACGCGGACTGCCCGGGGCAAAGGTCGTAGTCGTTATCTCGGAGCTGCGCGGATGACTCTGCCAATCGTCGTTGGCATCGATCTGCGCCGAGCCACGATAGAGCACAACTCGGGTATCCGACAACGCCGTGGTCACCCCAAACTGGGTCAGCGAGGGACCGCGAGCGACGACCAATACATTCACGGGCGCCGAGCCGCTGACGACGAAGCCCGTGATCAACCCACCCTCGGCCGTCGCAGAAACGATCCCGCGCGCCGAGGTGTTGATGATCCCGATCGCAGACTCTTTCGGCTCAATAGCAATTCCGATCACCACCGCGCCGGCGGGGAACGCCCCGGCGAGATTCGCGGCTCCAGTGTTGAGATTGATGCTGTAGAGACTCGAGGCCGTGCCGGTGCTGTTGACCGCGTAGGCAAGACCGGGACTGAAGATGTCGATGTCGCAGTTCGCGCTGAAATCAACGCCGAGCGCACCGACCGTAACAAGCGTGCCGTTGTTCGGCGGGTCCTGCCGCACGAGCATGTCGCGGGCAAAATCGATGTCGAAGAGGACCGTCGCCGTGGCGAGGCGCCCCGCTACCGAATTAGTGTAACCCGCCGCAGCGATTTGCGGAGTGACGGCGGCGGCGGCATCGCCCGCCGCGTAGGCGAGGGAGCCGTCGATTGTCACCGCCCCATTGTCGACATTGATGCGGAGATTTTGTCCTAGATTGGAAACCACGCGCAACCGATCCGGCACGGGATTGAAATCGACGCCAAAAGCCGTGCCCACCAGCGGCACACTCAGCGTGGAAAGCGGCGTCGCCGCGCCGGAATCGGCGTTGAGCGACACTAGCCGGCTCTGGCTGGTCACGCCGACGAGCGTGCGGTTGAGCGGGCGGTAGTCCAAGCCCACAAGTAACTCGCCGACCGCGAGACCGGAGATTGCAACATTGACCAGCGGCACTCCTGGAGCGGCGAGGTCGAATGAATACAGCGAATTTCCTGCCACGAGGGCCACGGCGCGCTGCGCTTGGGCGGCAGTAACAAACAGGCCGAGGGCGAGGGCGCTCGCTGCGATTGAAAGGCGTAACATAGAGTGCATATGGGGAGGGATTGCGGTTGAGGAGAACGGTTGAGACCGACCATATTATACTCGTCAGAATCCCATCCGGATGCGCATGCGCGTGAGATTCTTCTTTCCTCCCCGTCAATCGCGCGGCTGCCTTGGGTTCATGCCATCTCCTGATTCCCGCGTCGACGGCCGTCGATCCGATCAACTGCGTCCGATCTCATTCGAGGCCAACATCGCACCGCATGCCACGGGCTCGGTGCTCGTGTCGTTTGGTCTGACGCGTGTCATCTGCGCCGCCACCATCGAGGCCAACGTGCCGACGTGGATGAAGCAGCAACGCGTGCCCGGCGGCTGGCTCACGGCCGAATATTCGATGCTGCCCTACTCCACGCTCGACCGAAAGCCGCGCGAGATCGCCAAGGGCAAGCCCGACGGTCGCAACATCGAGATCCAGCGCCTCATTGGACGTTCCCTGCGCGCCGTGCTCGATTTGCAGAAGCTCGGCCAAAACACGCTGTGGATCGACTGCGATGTCCTTCAGGCCGACGGCGGCACGCGGACCGCGTCGATCACCGGCGCCTATCTTGCCGCGCGGCTAGCGGTGCAAAAGCTCCTGGACGCGAAAAAAATCCCGGAAAACCCGCTGACCGATTCGGTGGCCGCCGTGAGCGCCGGCGTTTTCGGCGGAGAAGCCCTGCTCGATCTGAACTATTTCGAGGACAAGGACGCCGAGGTGGACGCCAACATCGTGATGACCGGTCGCGGCCAGTTCGTGGAGGTCCAGGGCAGCGGTGAGGAATCGACGTTTTCCGGCGATCAGCTTCAATCCCTGCTTGGTCTCGCGCAAAAGGGCCTGAAGGAATTGGCCGCGCTGCAATCGGCGTTTCTCGCGCGGCAACTGCTGAAAGCCTGATCCGCCCAAGCCGGCGGGGGCGTTACTCGCCGGGTGGTGAGCGCTTCTCCGACCCCTTGGCCGCGATCACCGGACCAAAAGTCCCTTTCTCCGCCGCTTTCACGAAGCCTTCCGTCACGCTCTTCAGCTCTTCCCAGCGGCGACGGATCGTCTTCGCCTCGTCCTTGGTGATGGTGTTGTCTGCCGAGGCCCTCGCGATCGTCGCCAGCATGTCGGCAAACTCCTGCACGATGTCGTTGGTGGCGGGAATCACGCCGGTCGGCGGCAGGTTGTGCGGGTTACGGATGAAAAAACCATCGGCCTGCTCACAGACCCATTGCGCCACTCGCGTATCGCTCGTGATTCGGATGAGGTGGCCTACCCGCTCCAGGGGGCTGCTCGCCCCGCTGCCGCTCTCATCCTCCGGCGGCTCCGCCCACTTGTAGATCAGCGAGAGGGAGAGACTCATCTCCGCCGCGATCTGCTTGGCGCTGGTTTGCTTGAGGACTTCCCTCATCACTTCGTGGGAGTGCATCGCGGCGAGCGTGGGAACGCGCGGCGCAAACGCAATCCCGCCCACGCACCTTGAGTGCCCCGCTTTTTTGCGTGCGTCCCCGGCTCCCGTTCTGACTTACTCCGCGCTCCCCTCTCC
>JBDSGI010000528.1:0-3474 GCA_039919035.1 Opitutaceae bacterium | reverse complement strand
AAATGGCCCAACGGCTGGCAACTCCAGGTCGGCCGGCTGCTCGACAGCCGGGCCGTGCTACTCGCGCCCCTGCGCCGCGCCTTTGCCGGGGTCGGCGCCGCTGCGCTCGTGCTCTCGGTCGCTATCGGCACACTGCTCGCATGGCGCGCGACCCGTCCGCTGCGCGCCGTCTCCGAAACGGCGCAGCGCATCCTCGCCACTGGTGATCTGTCGGCGCGAGTCCCGGGCCCCGCCGGCCGCGACGAACTCGCCGAGCTTGTCCGCCAGCTCAACACCCTGCTCGACAAAAACTCCACCCACGTCCGCGTGCTCCGTGAGACGCTCGACAACCTCGCCCACGATCTCCGCACGCCGCTCACGCGCCTCCGCGGCACCGCTGAACTCGCGCTCGGCGATAACGACGATCCGGCTTCGACGCGCGAGGCCCTCGCCGACTGCCTGGACGAGTCCGATCGCGTGCTCCACCTGCTCGAAGCGCTGCTCGACATCTCCGCCGCCGAGGCCGGCGTGCTGAAGCTCAACCGCGACCGCCTCGATCTTCGCACGCTCACCGAGCGCGCCGCCGATCTCTACCGCGAGGTCGCCGAAGAAAAGAAAATCACCGTCACCCTCGATCAGCCCGAAACTGTTGAACTCGAGGCCGACGCCATCCGCCTCGGCCAAGCGATCAACAACCTCCTTGATAACTCGCTCAAATACACGCCGGCCGGCGGCCGTGTGACCTTGGCGGTCCGCAGCGAACCCGGCGCCGCGGTCGTGACTGTGACCGACAACGGCCCCGGCGTGCCCGTCGCGGAACGCGACGCCATCTTCCGCCGCCTCTATCGCGGCGACGCCAGCCGTTCGCAGCGCGGTCTCGGCCTCGGCCTCAGCATGGTCAAAGCCATTGTCGAAGCCCACGCCGGCACCGTCGCAGTCGACGACCCACCCGGCGGGGGCGCGCGTTTCACAGTGCGCCTGCCGGCATAGCTGATCCCATCGCAGCGGGGCCCGCGCTCATCGCCGCTCCGGCGGTGTTCGTCGCATTTCTCAGCGGGCCGCGTAACGCCCGCCTCCGTCCTCGGTTTTCATGATGTTCCCTCAGGGGAAAATCTATGCGACCCTTCCCCCTCCTTGCCGTCCTGATTGCCGGATCGCCAGCGACGTTGGCCACGCCAAACCTCTTGCCGTTCGAACCCCGCCGTCTGACCGCTGCCGAGGTCATCGCGCGCTACGGCGCACCTTCCCAGCGCATCGGCGCGGACCTATGGGTCTATTGGGATTTTCCGCCCGCCAGTGTCGCCGCACGCCGCGCGGGCTGCGACACCCTGACTGTCTACGTCGTCGGCCAGGAGGTTCGTGCCATCCGGCTCGTCAACGCTGACGCGCTGCGCGCCCTCCTGCGTTCCGTCGGCGATGCCAATCGCCCCGCTGCGACTGCGAGCGCCCCGCGCCCGTGAAAGAAAGTTCCTGCGCCGACCGCGCTTTTGTGCACCGTTGGTGGGATGGCCGACTTCCTGTCCGACAAACCTGCCCAGCTTAACCGTGCCTTGCTCGTCGGCGTGCAGACTTCCGACATGAAGGACGGCGAAGCGGCCGAGCTTTTGATCGAACTGAAGGAGCTCGTCGAGAATCTCCGGATCGTCGTCGCCCGCTCCGAGCTGGTGAACTTGCGCCGCGCCACGCCCTCGCTGCTGCTCGGCAGCGGCAAGGCGCAGGAAATCGTCGATCTCGCGAAGGCCGAGGGCGCCGATGTGATCGTCTTCGACGAAGCACTCTCGCCCGCGCAGCAGCGCAATTGGGAGGAACTCTCCGGCCTCGCCGTCATCGACCGGCAGGAAGTCATTCTCGAAATTTTCTCCGACCGCGCGCACACCCGCGAGGCCGTGCTCCAGGTCGCGCTCGCACGCATGGAGTATTCCCTGCCACGTCTCACGCGCGCGTGGACGCATCTTTCCCGCCAGCGCGGCAAGGGCGGGATGGGCGGCGAAGGCGAGACGCAGCTCGAAAACGATCGCCGCACCGTGCGCGACCGCATCACGCACCTGAAGGCGGAGCTAAAAAAAGTTGTTTCGCAGCGCAGCGTGCAGCGCACCAAGCGTCAGCGCGTCCCGATTCCCACCTGCGCCATCGTGGGCTACACCAACGCCGGCAAGTCCACACTCCTCAACTCGCTCACCGGCTCGGTGGTCCTCGCCGCCGACAAGCTCTTCGCCACCCTCGATCCCACCACGCGCCAGCTCGTGCTCCGCGGCAACCAGAAGTTGCTCGTGACCGACACCGTGGGCTTCATCCGCCGTTTGCCGCACGGGCTCGTCGAGGCGTTCAAGGCCACGCTGGAGGAAGTAGTCGTCGCCGATTTTCTCGTGCATGTGATCGATGTCACGAATCCCAATTTCGAGGAACACCACGCCACGACGCTGGCCGTCCTCGGCGAGCTCGGCGCCGCCGAACAAACCATCGTCACCGTCTTCAACAAGATCGACGCCGCCACCGCGCCCATGCGCCAGCGCGCGCGCCGGCTCGTGCCCGAGGCGCTCTTTGTCAGCGCCCGTAGTCGCGAAGGCCTCGACGCGCTGGAGGCTCGCTGTCTGGAACTCATCGCCGAGGCCCACGCCTCGACCGAACTCCTCGTGCCGCACGACCGCTACGACGTGATCGCTCGGCTCCACGCCACCGGCCACGTGCAAAGCGAAGAGCAGCTCGACGAGGCCGTCCGCCTCATCGGCCGCTATCCGCCCACGCAGGCCGCCTTCTTCGCGCCGTTTGTGGTGAAGCACTAGGTCGCCTTTGCGGTTGGGTAGAATGCTCGTTTGCCCTCCTTTGCTGTGCCCAACGCTTGACCGGGCACGCAGTGTGATACACTTTCGTCTCACAATGCCTGCCACCGCCTCCATCCGCGATCTCCGCAATCATTTCCCCAAGATCCGCAAACTCGTCGAATCACAGGGCGAGGTGTTCCTCTCCGAGAGTGGCCGGACGAAATACCGCCTGACCCTGCACACTGAGTCCCCGACCAAGGTTGCACCGCCGGTGGACTACTGGGCCCGATTGACGGCCCAGCAGCCAACCCCGCTCACCGCCGCCCAAGCCCGCGCCGTGCGCGAAGAAAACCGTGGCGAACGCTGACGAAATTTACGCCGACCCGAGCGCGCTGCTAAAGCTCTACCTCAACGATGCCGAATCCCGGGCGATGGCCGCTTGGCGCGCCAAGATCTCGGCGCCGCTGGCGGTGACCCATCACGGTCGCGTCGAAATGGTCAACGGCATCGCCCTCGCCGCCCATCGCGGTTTCATTTCCGAAACGGCCTACCATGCCGCCCTTGCTGCCCTTGATGACGATTTCGCGCAGGGCCGCTACAAATCCACGGATCTGCTCTGGCGAGCTGCCCTCAAGCGCGCGGGTGAGCTGTCCCGCACCCACACCCGCCGCCTCGGCACCCGCTCACTCGATGTCCTCCACGTGGCCAGCGCCTTGGAGCTGGGCTTGCGGCG
>JBDSGI010000527.1:0-9835 GCA_039919035.1 Opitutaceae bacterium | reverse complement strand
GAAGATGGATTTCACGCAATATGACCGCGCCCCCGAAGATCAACTGAACCGCATCCTCTGGTTCGTCGCGAAAGGCGACGCGCCCTATCCCGCGCCGATCCACGGCGCGGTGTTTACGCGGTGAGAGGACGCAGAGATATTTCAATTCCTATCAAGTGCGCCGGTAGATGACGGTGAGTTTGCAGCCGAGTATTCGCTCAAACTCTTCACGCTGCTGGTCGGATATCCGGCCAATATTGGGATTCATCGCCTCTAAAGTGAAGCGGGCGTGGGCTGTCGGACGCGGGCTGAGACACCGCTACTTTCCGAAAACCTCCCATCATGATTGTCATGCTGAGCGAATAATCCAGCAGGACAATCGCTCCCCTGAAAATGCGCGTGAATCCATATGGATGACTCAAGCCTGTCGCTTCGCTCGGTAATTACGCGGCGCTCAGAATAACGGATCTTTTTAGGCGATCCTCTCCGCCGCACCCTCGCTTACTTCCCCGCCGGCCCGTAACCCTTCATCGGCTTGCCGGCAGCATCTAGCTTGTTGCAGGCCCAGAGCAGCCCGCGCGTCACCAGATCGAGATAGCGAGCATCAGCGACGGTGTCGTTGTGATGTCCGATGGTCGTGCTAAAAACGCGCGTGCCCTTGTAGTCGTTGGTCCAGAGGACGGCGTAGTCGCTCTCCTTTTCCTTCACCACCTGTTTGCCCCGCGCGAGCACTGTCGCCGTGGGACGCACCACGATGTTGTTGTAGAGTTCCTCGTCGCCGGTCTTCCACTCCGCGAAGCCCCGCACGATCGGGCTCTTATCTCCGGCGAAGCTGATCACGATCGGGAGTTTCGGGCCGTGGCCGCTCGACTGGATGCCGAGGTAGTCAAACCAGGCTGCGCGTTCGCTCCCTGACTCGGCCGGCGTCGCGGCCGGACCCACGCGATAGCAGTGCATCGCGCAATGCAGATTCACGCCCGGGATGCCGGCGCGATGCGGCGCGAGCACGGCGGCGATAATCGCGGGATCGCTGATCGCGGCGGCACACTCGTCATGGATCACGACGTCATAACCCTTCGCGTAATCGGGGTTGCCAAGGATGGGCAGCGCGGGCGTGGTCGTCTTGTCCGGGCTGAAGGAGATATCGACCTTCACGTTCGCGCGGGCCTCGATTCCGTTCTTCAGGATGTCTTTCTGCGCCGCGTAGTCATGGCAGCAGCCGCCGATGACGAGCAGGGCGCGCAGCGGTTTCGGCATCTCGGCCGCGCCGGCACGCGACAACAGGAGGGCAAACGTGAACACGACAAGGGTAAGTGAGCGCATAGTGGGGGAAGAATTACTGCACCGGTAAAGACGCGCCCCGCGCGCAACGCGACCGAAAATTTTCGCGCGTCCCTTGCGCAGGTGCGCATCTACGGTGCCTTCCGCAGAACAATACCCCCACGCTCATAGCTCTCCTGCACGAGATCGTCGATGTCCGATGGTCGCGCGACGCCCATCCGGTAACTCCGCAACGTCTCCTCCGCGGCGGGACTTCCTTGGCAAACCACGCGGCGGTCTCGGAATCTTGGGGCGGCATTTCGGCGCGGAAACGTGCGCATAGCAGACAAATCGCCTCCGTCCGGTGCAAGCACCGCCCGCGTCTGAAGCAAAAAATCCGGCGTTTCGCATAACGGAATGCGCCGCCGCCCGCGACGTTCAGGAAATATCCCCTTGGCCTTCCCCCCAACCGCAACCGCCGGAGAGCCCAGGGCAAGATTGCGCCGGTCCTGCGGGAGCGGCCGCCTGCCTCCGCCGTCTCCATGCGGCTTCCCCGACCCGTGGATTACTCGTGCCTGATTCCGCGCTGGTCAACGGAACAGCGCGCGCCCCGCACAGGCCGCGGGCCCCGGCGCCGCACCGCCCACCGAACGCAGAACCCACGAGCCGCGGGATTTTCTCATCCCGGCGTCGGACGCGGTTGAGGCGCTCGCCGCTTTCGCCCGTCAATCCGGCACCGCCGTCGTCTATGTGCTTGAGCACGTGCGCGGCACGACTACCAACGGCGTTGAGAGCCGCCTTCTGCCTCGCGAAGCCTTGGACCGCCTCGTCGCCCGCACCACCCTCACGGTATTCGAAGACAATCGCACCGGCGCGCTTTTGATCAAACGCGATGCCGCCAAACCGCCAATCTCCCTAAACAACCACCCTTCATCCGAACCTGCATCCCATTCCACCGCTCCCGTGAATTCCCATCGTTCCGCCAAATCCCGCGCCGGCTTTCTGCCCGTTCTCTTCGCGCTGCTCACCGCGGCCGATCTCCCCGGACAGCCTGCATCCGCGCCCGCATCCGACCCGGTCGCGTCGGACAAAACCGTCACACTCTCGCCCTTCGAAGTGAGCACCGATCGCGATGTCGGCTACACCGCCAGTAACTCGCTCGCCGGCGGTCGCCTCAACACCGACCTGCGCGACACAGCCGCGGCCATTTCCGTTTTCACCAAAGAATTTCTCGACGACATCGGCATCACCAACGTCAACCAGGCGCTCGAATACGGCCTCAACACCGCGAGCGAGGTGGAGCCCACGGGCAATCTCTCCGTCGAAAACAACTTCAATTTCCGCATCCGCGGCATCACGGGTGCCCAACGTTCGCGCAATCTCTTCCGCACCGGCCTCAACCTCGATGCCTACAATACCGAGCGCCTCGATTTTTCCCGCGGCCCCAACGCCATCCTCTTCGGCGAGGGCTCGCCTGCCGGCCTCATCAACACCTCGACCAAAATCGCGCGTTTCGGGCAAAATTTCACCCGCCTCCAGGCCCGCGCCGGCAGCTACGCCGAGCGCCGCGCCACGCTCGATGTGAATCGCAAGCTCGGCGCGAACCTCGCGCTGCGCATCAATGCGCTCGACCAAAAAGCCGACGGCTACCGCGAGTTCGAATTCAACCGCAAGCAAGCCGTCACGATCGCGGGCACGTGGCGGCCGTTCCGGAAAACGACCGTCAAGGTCGACTACGAGAAAGCCCGGTATGATGAAAACCGCGCCCGCCCCTGGACGCCCGTCGATCGCTACTCGGCGTGGGTCGCGGCGGGCCGCCCGGCCTCCGGCACGCCAACGACCTGGGGCGAGCCGCTACCGGCCGGCACCTCCAACGGCATTTCCAGCTCCACCGTGCTCTACTTCCCCGAGGGCCCGCTCGCGGGCAAGACCCTCTGGACCGCCGGCACCACGCAACTGCGCGTCTCCGGCGGGCCGGCCACGATTCCCGGCATCAACACGAGCGTGAACATCCTCGATTTCAACCTCGTGCCGCGCAACGCCAACATCGCCGGCGCCGGTGCCCTCTCGAATTCGCATTTCCAAGTCGGCGGCGCGGCCGTCGAGCAACAACTCGGCGACGACCTCTTCGTCGAACTGGCATTGAACGCCGAATACGAACGGAAACTCTGGGCCAACCCCATCGGTTTCGCCGACCTCGGCTACCGCGTGGATGCCAATGCCTACCTGCCCACCTTCGGACCGGCGGGCACGTTCTCCGGCGTCACCCGCAACCCGAACTTCGGCCGCCCCATCGCCTTCGGCACCCGCTCGGAACGCCACGTGAACTACTATCGCCAGCAGTATCGCGCGACCGCGTCCTATAACCTCGACCCCCGGAAATTCCTCGGCGACCGCGGCCGGCTCACCTCCCTCCTCGGCCACCACCGCCTCGCCTTGATGGCCTCGGACGAGGGCTACGACCGCGACACTCGCGACCAACGCGAGGTGAACCGCTCGCCCAATCGCGTGAACGCCGATCAACTGAACAGCCAGAACAACATCGTTCGCGTCAGCTACATCGACTTCTTCAGTCCCGACTCAAGCCAGCGCGGCCACCGCGATCCGCTCCGCGATCCCATCGCGCCCCAGACCCTCAACAACAATGCCGCGCGCAGCGTGCAAGCCGGCTACGTGAACAACAACTGGGTCTGGCAGAAGACCGCACTCGCCACCCAGATGTTCGCGATGCAGAACTTCCTGCTCCGCGACCGCGTCGTCACCACTTTCGGCTGGCGCAAGGACGAGCTTAAAGTTTACAGCTCGACCCTCGTGCGCGCCGCCGACAACTCCGTCACCGGCTTCGTGCGCGGCGGCGGCCCCGACCGCACCGTCCCCGGCGACACGTTTACCCGCGGCGTGGTCGTCCACGCGCTGCCGTGGGCTTCGATTTACTACAACCAGTCGGACAACTTCACCTCACAGGACGCCGCGCAGCTCTTCGGCATCAACGGCCAGTCCCCCATCGTCGGCAATCGCACCGGTGAAGGCAAAGACGCCGGCCTCAAGCTGCGCTTCTTCGGCGACAAACTTTATGCCACGCTCGGTTGGTATCGCACCGCCGACTCCAACCAAGTCTCGTTCATCAACGGCGTCTTTCCCACTTACGTCGAAGGCATCTGGGACGCGCTCGGAAAGTCGATCGACATCGAGGGCCGCGACACCCGCGACCTGAAAAGCGAGGGCTACGAGTTCGAACTTACCGCGAATCCCACGCGCCGCCTGCGGTTCTCCTTGAGCGCAAAAAAGGCCGAGACGACCGTCGATAAGCTCCTCCCGACGGTCAACGCCTACCTCACTGAACACCAAGCCGAATGGCTCCGCAGCGCCAGCGCGCCCGTCGCCCAATCGCGTTTCTCCGGCACCCGGCCCACGGTCGGCGAGGTCGTCGGCCAACTCGAACAACAAATCCTGATCGAGCGCGCGCCCGAGGGCCGGGCCCCGTTTCAGGATCGCGAAGTGACCGGGAGCATCTTCGGCACCTACCGCTTCGACAGCGGCCGCTTCAACGGCCTGATGTTCGGCGGGGGCGCCCAGTATCGCGGCCCCGCGCTCATCACTTATCGCGTCTCGACCGACGGCCGCGCCGTTTACACCGATGCCTACACCCAGGCCAATGCGATGATCGCCTACAGCATGAAACTCTCCCCGAAGATCGATTTCCGCGTGCAGCTCAACGTGGACAACCTCTTCGATTTCCAAGATCCGCAGCCCGTGCAAGGCGGCGAACCCGTCGGGCCGACCACGCTGCCGCTCCGGGACGGAGTCGCCTACACCATTTCGCTCCCCATTCCCCGCCGCTTCGCCCTCACCTTCACCGTGGGGTTTTAAACCGCCGTGCGCCGCCCCAGCCGCTTCCTCCTTCCCCTGGCCTTCCTCGCGGGCCCGGCGCTCAGTGCCGCCACCCCCGCCACACGCCCAAACTTCCTCTTCGTTTACACCGACGATCAGCGGTGGGATGCGATGGGCGTCGTCCAACGCGAGCACGGCGGCAAGGCGCGGTTCCCTTGGTTCAAAACCCCCGCGATGGATCGCCTCGCGACCGAGGGCGTGCGGTTTCGCAACGCCTTCGTCACACTCTCGCTCTGCGCCCCGAGTCGCGCCGTGTTTCTTTCGGGCCGCTACAATCACCTCAACGGCGTCATCAACAACGAGACCCCCTTCCCCGTCGACAGCGCGACGCACGCCAGTGTGATGCGCGCCGCTGGCTACACCACCGCCTACTTTGGCAAGTGGCACATGGGCACGCAATCCGGCCAGCGTCCGGGTTTCAGTCACTCCGCCAGTTTCGTGGGCCAGGGCAAATACGTGGACTGCCCCTTCGAGATCGACGGCCAGCTCACGCCGACCACCGGCTGGGTGGACGACATCAGCACCGACTACGCGATCGAGTTCATGAAGCAGCACCGCGACCAGCCATTCTCGGTGGTGGTGGGTTTTAAGAGCCCGCACGTGCCGCTCGTGCCGCCGGACCGCGCCAAAGTTCGCTTCACCGGAGAAGACTGGCGGCCTGTGCCGAACATGCGCGCGCGCGCCATCTACCAAGCCCCGCCCGGCCCCAAGGCGGTGCCATGGGACAAGCGGCCGACCAATTTGAATTATTTCCGCTGCATCTCCGCCATCGACGACTGCCTCGGCCGGATGCTCGATGCCCTCGACCGCCTCGGTCTCGCGGAAAATACCGTCGTCGTTTTCACGAGCGACAACGGTTACTATCAGGGCGAACACGGGCTCGGCGACAAGCGCTCCGCCTACGACGAGTCGCTGCGCATCCCATTTGTCGTGCGCTACCCGAAGCTTTTCACGAAGGGAAAAACCATCGACCAAATGGTGCTCAACCTCGACCTCGCCCCCACCTTTCTCGATCTTGCCGGCGTGACTGCGCCGCCTGAAATGCAGGGCCGGAGCTGGACGCCGCTCGTCGCCGGAAAAACCGCCGGATGGCGGACGGCGTTCTTCTACGAATATTTTCTGGAGTCCCAATATCCCGGCACGCCCACTACGCTCGCCCTCCGGACCGACACCGCAAAATTGATTACTTATCCCGGCCACGACGAATGGACGGAACTGTTCGATCTCACCACCGATCCTTCCGAAATGAATAATCTCGCCCGCGATCCGGCCCATCGCGCGTTGCTCGCGACGGTGCAGGCCGAGTTTACGCGCCAGCAAAAGGACGTGGCGTTTCACCTGCCGCCGCAGGCGAAGGCACCAGACATCAAAGGGTCGCCTTGAGGGGCGCCGTAGTTCCACCAGTCGCGTGATCTGTGCGCGTGCTGCGGTCTGGACTCGCATGCTCATGCGAGATGATCGTGTCGCACCGCCCGCATGAAAATCACCGCCTTGCTTTTTCTGTTCGTTGCGTCCGTCACCCTGCTCCGCGCTTCACCCTCGGGTGATCGCAGTATGGTTGAACAAACTCCCGGCCTCGTCGCGTTCTGGAGCTTCGGCGAGGACGCGGGCACGCCGCGGATTTCATTGGGCACAAGCGATCCTTATCCGCTCACCGAAGTCGGCGGACCTATCCCCCGCGTCGCCGGCGGACCGTTTTCCGGCCATGCGGCCGAACTCGACGGGAAACATTATTTCGCGATTCCCTATGCGCAGACGGGCGACCTCAACATCGCCGGCCCTGACGCGCAGGTCTCGATGTTTGCCGTCGTGCGCATCGTGAACCTCAAGCAGAGCCGCACCATCGCCGGCATGTGGAGCGAGGGCAAAGGCGCCAACGACGACACCGGCACGCGCCAATATGCGCTGCTCATGAACATGCCCACCTACGGCGGCCCCAACAAACTCGTGCCGCACATCTCCGCTGAGGGCGGCGTCACGCGCCGCGCCGACGGCAGCGCGTTTCCCTGGTGCGCCGACTACGCCGCCACCGCCCACGAAGTCCCCACCGAGATTTGGTGCTCGGTCGCGTTCACCTACGACGGAAAATTCATCCGCGCCTACCTCAACGGCGTGCTCGATGTCCTCACCCTCGATCCCGTCGCGCACAAGCGCACCGATCCCTACTTCACCACCGAAGGCCCGAACCACACCGACCGCGGCATGAACCCGTATTACCACGGTCGCGGCATCTTCCGCTACGACGCCGCGAAACACGCGACGACGAAGCCCGGCGGCGGCAGCGACTTCACCGTCGGTGCGCGTTACGCCGTCGGGAAAATGCTCGGCGAGGCCACCATCGGCCGCTTCGGTGCCCTCGCCGTTTTCAACCGCGCCCTCACCGACGCGGAGATGAAAAAACTGCACGACGCCGCGAACCTCGCGGCACTCCGATAGGCCGCGCGACCATTGGTCGCTAGGGCCGCTCCTCGAGCACGAGGTTCCGATACGCGATCTCGGCTTTGCAGTTGCCGTGGATTTGGAGCGCGATCAGGCCGTCGAGCGCCACGCCGGGATCCGATTCTTCATAGGTAACCGTCGTCTCGCCGTTGAGCCGGAGTTCGGTGCGCGGGCCGTCGCAGATGATTTCGTAGTGGTTCCACTCGCCGGATTTTTCGAGCCGCTTGATTTGCTCGTCGGTCGCGCGGGCGAGAAATTTTTTCCGGCGCGACTCATCGTAGAGACAACCCGAGTGGCCCGCGCCAATGTCCGCCTGATAGCCACTCATTTCATTCGGCGGCTGCGGAATCCGCACGCTGCGGAACTGCACGCCGCCGTTCACGAAGCCTTCCGTGCCGGTGAGCCGGTATTCGAGGCGCAGGGTGAAATTCCGATAACGACGCGTCGTCGCGAGAAACTCGTTGCGCGGATTCCCTTCGAGCGAACCGCCCACGATCACGCCAGCGCGCACGCGCCACACGCCCGGATCACCATCCCAGCCCGCCAGATCGGTGCCGTTGAAAAGCGCGCCGGAAGCCGGCGTGGTTTTCGGGGCCGGCGCGGCAGCCTTGGCCTTGCCCTTCGTTTTGGCGGCTGACTTTTGCTGCGCGAGCGCAGCCGCCGCCTCGGCCCGCACGTCGGGATCGCGGAGGTAGCTTTCGAGCACCGCGACGGCTTCCGGCCGCTTCCACTCTCCGAGGCCGGCAATGACCAGCAGTTTCTCATCGTGCGTTTGCGCTGCGCGCACGGCGCCGGCAAAACTCTGCGCGACATTAAGCGGAGAGCGCTCGCGTCCTGTCGCGACCGGCGAAATCAGCCGTAGCGCGCCACTCAAGGCCGCCTCGCGGCGCACGGGCGACACGCCTTTATCGTTCGCGATGTCGAGCAGCGCCGTCGTTGGCGCAGCATCGGGCCAGTCGGAGAGACAGCGCACGGCCGCCGCACGCAGACCCTCATCGCGGTCCTTCGGCGCGGAACGCACGACGAAAAACGCCTCGTGGCTCCCGCCCATCGAGCGCACGACCGACGCGAGCGGCCGGAGCAACGCGGCCTTCGCGGCTGGCTCCGACGTGGCGCGAAACGCCGCCAGCACCGCGTCGGCGCGACGCGCGGGCTCGATGATTTTCATCGCAGTCGTGACAATCGCCCGGTCAGCGAGGACTCGCGCGTCCTCATCGCGCACCGCTGATGACAGCGCGATCAAGCGCGGGAGATCGCTCGGGTTGGCGATCAATGCGAGGGCACGGAGCGACTCGTTGGCCTTCTCCGCGTCGGCGCCCTGCGCGAACGCTATCAGCTCTGGCAGGGCGCTGGCGGCGCGGCGGCTGCCGAGCACGGCGATGAGCCGGAGATCATCCGGACGTTTCGCCGTCAGCAGAGCCTGCAAGATGAACGCGTCCGCTTCCGGCGTTGCGATGCGCGCCAAGCTCGCGGCCGCAACCGGCGGCTCGGCACTGAGCGCCCCGATCAGAATCGGCACGCTCGACGCGCCGCCGATTTTTCCCAACGCCCGCAGCGCGGCTTGGCGCACCTCGGCATTCTCCGTGCCCGCCCTCCGTTCAATCGCATGTAGCACCTCCGGTCCGCCGCGCTCAGCGAGCACTTCGATCACGAGCGCCTGCACCGGCGGCGCGAGCCGATCCAGTTCGGCGAGCAACGCGGTGGTCACGACGGCGCCCGGCAAATCGCGGAGCGAGAGTAGAGCGACATCGCGCAGATCGGCATCAGGTGAATGGAGCGACTCAAGCAAGAGCGCGAGGCGGCCGCGTTCGTCCGCAAGGATGGCTCCGCGGGTGGCGGCCAAACGCAAAGGAGTCGGGACGTCGGCCGCGCGAACTTTCTGGAAAAGGACCAACGCCGGCCCGCCCTCACCCGCATCGAGGAGATGATTCGCGTGCAGGAGGCACGCCTCCGCCGCCGCCGCGCGCAGCTCGGGCGCGGCGCTCGCGAGCATCGGCTCGACGATGCGCAGCGCGGCCGCGCCACCGATGCGACCGAGCGCGATCAAAGCCGGCCCAGCGGCACCCGCTGACGGATTGGCCACGAGTCGGCCAAGCGCCTCAACGGCAGCGGCCTCCCGCCGGACGCCGAGCGAATTCACTGCGCCGATCAAAGCGCGGCCTTGCAAGGAGCCGAGCGCGGCGCGGAGGGCTTCACCCGCGCGGGCATCGGGCATTTGCTCCAGCCCATCGCGGGCATATTGGCCGAGGTGTTCGTCGGCGAGCAG
>JBDSGI010000526.1:0-7476 GCA_039919035.1 Opitutaceae bacterium | reverse complement strand
ATCTTCGCCGACGCCGAGCGTGGCGACGAGTTTGCGCTTGGCGTCGCCTTCGGGGTCGGCGCCGACGGCCTTGAACTCCTCGATGTCGAGCCGCCAGCCAATCAAGCGGGAGGTGAGGCGGGCGTTCTGGCCCTTGCGTCCGATGGCGACCGCGAGATCGTCCGTCGCGACCTTGAGGATGATGCGATGATTCTTCTCATCGAGTGTGATTTCGCGCGGCACGGCCGGCTTCATCGCCTCGATGATCATTTCGCGGGGATTGGCGTAGTATTTGACGATATCGATCTTCTCCCCGCCAAGTTCGCGCACGATCGTCTTCACCCGGGCGCCGCGCGCGCCCACGCACGCGCCCACCGGATCGACCTTGGGGTCGGTGCTGGTGACGGCGATCTTTGTGCGGTAGCCGGGCTCGCGGGCAAACGCCTCGATTTTCACGGTGCCGTCGGCGACTTCGGTGACTTCGAGTTCGAAAAGGCGGCGCACAAACTTGGGGCTTGCCCGGCTGAGAATGATCTCGGGGCCGCGCGGCGTGCTCTCGATTTCCAACATGATGCAGCGGATGCGCTCGCCAGGCTGGTATTCCTCCCCAGGCACCTGCTCCTTGCCGGGCATCACCGCCTCAGCCTTGCCGAGATCGACGAAAAGGTCATTGCGTTCGCGACGGCGGACCGTGCCGGTGACGATGTTGCCCACCTGATCCTTGAAGTCGTCGTAGATGCGGTCCTTCTCGAACTGCCGGAGGCGCTGCATTACGGCTTGGCGCGCGGTTTGGGCGGCGATGCGCCCGAGGCTGGACGGATCGACTTCCTTGTCGATCATGTCACCGATTACGGCGCCCGGCTTAACGGCTTGGGCTTTCTCGACGTGAATCTCGGTCTTCGGGTTGCCGACGGAATCGACGACCTTCATAACGGCCCAGGCGTGGAGCTGGCCGTTCTTCGGATTGATGTCGATTTTGAGCTCCTGACCCGAGTTAACGCCTTTCTGCGCAGCCGTCTTCAACGCATTCGCGATCGTCGCAATCATGTCGGCGCGCGGGATGCCCTTTTCCTTCTCCATGTATTCCAAGACGGATAGAATTTCGCTGCTCATAGGATGCTTAACGGGACGAGATGGGAAAAAAAAAGCGGGCCGCAGGGCCCACTTTTTGAAAAGTGAGTTGAATTGAGTCGGCTAACGTAGCTAATCGCGCAAAATCTTGTCAAGCCCCCCGCCCCTGCCATCCACCGCGCCGCACAGTGTTAGGGTGGGCCGACCTGCACAAAAGAGGTCACGATTGCGCCCGACGAGATGGCACTCCATCCCTTTCCCATGAAGTCGATACTTGGCGATGCGGCCACCCGTTCGATTCGCTATCTCGAAACCTTGGACGCGCGATCGGTCGGCCCCAGCGCCGAAGCCGTGGAAGGTTTGCGGGCCTTCGACGAACCATTGCCGCAACGCCCCGCCGATCCGGCGACCGTCCTGCGCATGCTCGATGAGATCGGCTCGCCGGCGACCACGGCGATGGCGGGGCGGCGATTCTTTGGCTTCGTGATCGGTGGAACGCTCCCGGTGACCTTGGCGGCAAACTGGCTGGCGGGCGCATGGGATCAGAATGCCGGGCTGGGCAAGCCCACGCCGAGCGCCTCCTATCTCGAACAGGTTTCGCTGCGGTGGCTGCTTGAGCTGCTCCAACTGCCGCGCGAGTGTGCCGGGGCCTTTGTTACGGGGGCAACGGTGGCTAATCTCTGCGGCCTCGCGGCCGCGCGCCACGCGGTGCTGAAACGCGCGGGCTGGAACGTGGAAGCCGACGGTCTGTTCGGTGCGCCGCCGATCACCGTCGTGATTGGCGGGGAGGCGCACCCCTCCGTCACGAAATCGCTCGGCGTCCTCGGGCTTGGCCGCACCCGCGTCGTCAAGGTGCCCGTCGATGGGCAGGGCCGCATGCGCGTGGAACAGTTGCCCGCGCTCGCCGGCCCGACGATCGTGTGCGCGCAGCTCGGCAACGTGAACACCGGCGCGTGCGACGATGTCGCGGAGATATGCCGCCGCGCGAAACCGGCCGGAGCGTGGGTGCATGTCGACGGCGCGTTTGGACTCTGGGCGGCGGCGACGCGGTCACACGCGCACCTCGCCGCCGGCGTGGGCGAGGCCGATTCGTGGGCGACCGACGCGCACAAATGGCTGAACGTGCCCTACGACAGCGGCCTCGCGTTCGTGCGCGACGCCCACGCGCTGAAGGCTGCGATGGCGATCACGGCGGAGTATCTGCCGACCGAGAGCGCCATTCGCAACCCGAGCGACTTCACCCCCGAACTCTCCCGCCGCGCGCGCGGGGTGGAAGTGTGGGCGGCGTTGCGCGCGCTTGGCCGCGAGGGCGTGGCCGCGATGATCGAGGCGAATTGCGCGCAGGCGCGGCGCTTCGCGGCGGGGCTGGCGGCGGCGGGTTTTGAAATTCTGAACGACGTCGTGCTCAACCAAGTGCTCGTGGCCTTTGGCGATTCGGACGAAACCAAACGAGTCATCGAAGGCGTGCAGCGCGACGGCACCTGTTGGGCGGGTGTGACCGTCTGGCACGGCCGCACCGCGATGCGCCTCAGCGTCAGCTCCTGGGCGACGACGGAGGCGGACATCGACCGCAGCGTGGCCGCGATTGTGCGCGTGGCGCGGACGAAATGAAATAGTGGCTGACGCCGCGGGACGGCTGGCTTTCGCTTGCCGGCATGAAGATTACCCGGTCGGGCATGCTCGGCGTGAAACGCGGCGCGGCGGACTATTTCACCGGCGCAGTCTGGCTCGAGGATCTTGCGGGCGGCGTGGCAGCGAAGCTGCGCGCGCTGCGCGTGAGCTTCGAGCCCGGCGCGCGCACGGCGTGGCACACGCATCCGCACGGTCAGCTCCTCAACATCGTGAGCGGAGTCGCGCGGGTGCAGAAATCCGGCGAGCCCGTCATCGAACTGTTTCCCGGCGACGTCGTTTGGTTCGAACCGGGCGAGCGCCACTGGCATGGTGCCGCGCCCGACCGGCCCATGGTGCATGTCGCCGTGCAGGAAACCGACGAGGCAGGGAATGCCGCCCACTGGCTTGAGCAGGTGAGCGACGCGGACTATCGCGGCGCGGCGAAATGACCCCGATATCTGCCGCACCATGAACCGCCTTCTTTTTTTCGTCCTCATCGCGCTTGGGAGTTTTGCGGCGCGGGCCGCCGACCTGGTTTTCAAAGCCGGTGCGGCGATGGCGGACATCACGCCAACCCAACTGCCTTCACCGATCAATGGGGGGATGCGCGGTGCGTTTACCAGTGCTGTCACTGATCCGATGCACGCGCGCAGCGTGGCGCTGCATGACGGGCGGACTGCGCTCATCCTGTGCGTCGTGGACTCGTGCATGATTCCGCGCGAGGTTTGCGAGGCCGCGAAGGCGATCACCGCGCAGGCGACCGGGGTGCCGGCTTCGCACCTGCTTATCAGCGCCACGCACTCGCACAGCTGCGCGACAATGACCGGTGTATTTCAAAGCGACCCCGATCCGGCTTACGTCGCGGCGTTACCCGCGCGGATCGCGCGAAGTCTGATTGCGGCGCACGCTAATCTGGAGCCGGCGGAGATTGCGTGGAGTTCCGACCGCGATCCGACGCAGGTTTTTAATCGGCGGTGGTTCGTCAAACCGGGCGAGACGGTCGAGAATCCCTTCGGGGCCAAGGCGGATCGCGCGTTGATGAATCCGGGTTTCCTAAACGCGCGGGTGAATGGGGTGGCCGGCCCGACCGACCCGGAGGTGTCAATTCTTGCCGTGCGCGCCAAGGCCGACGGTCGGCCGCTCGCGCTGCTCGCCAACTACAGTCTGCACTACGTCGGCGGCGCGCCGGCGATTTCGGCAGATTATTTCGCGGCGTTTGCGCGCGAGCTGACGGAGCGGCTGCAAGCGACGGATGCGCGCTACGCGGGCAAGCCGGCCTTCGTGGGCATCATGAGCAACGGCACGAGCGGTAACATCAACAACGTGAACTATGGCGCGGGCGCACCGTCGCGCCGCGCGCCCGGCGAACAGATCGCCGCCGTCGCGCGTAGCGTCGCCGATGCCGCGATGCGCGCGTGGGCGAAGCTCGCGTGGCGCGCGGGTGCGCCGCTCCGGAGCGTGGAGCGCGATCTTGCGCTTGGGGTCCGCAAGGCCACGCCCGAGGAGCTCGCGGCGGCGCGTCGCGTCGTGGAAACGACGCCGCGGGACAAGGACGGCCAGTTCAGCGACCGCACGGCGATCTACGCGCGTGAAGCGCTGATGCTCGACGCGTATCCGGATCGCGTGCCCGTTAAGCTGCAGGCGCATCAGGTCGGCGGGCTCACGATCGCGGCGATTCCCTGCGAGGTGTTCGTCGAGATTGGTTTGGAATTGAAGGGCGTGAAACCGGCGGAGCAGCTCTTCACGATTTCGCTGGCGAACGGCTACAACGGCTACCTCCCGACGCCGGAGCACCATCGGCTCGGCGGCTACGAAACCTGGCGGGCCCGCAGCAGTTACCTTGAAACCGGAGCCGCCACCGCGATCACGAAAAACCTGAAGGAGATGATCGCCGAGGTGGCGAAATGATCAGCGAGCGGAAATTTTCCGATTCGGCCGGCTGAGTGGCGTCGGAAACTCCGGGTGGGGCGTCAGGCTTGCTGACGGCGCCCATGGCCAACTCGCAGACCGCCGTCTGCCAGACAGACGCCCTACACCGGACCCGACTACTTTTTGACTCCCTCTTACAGATTCGTGCTGACGGTGAACTTGAAGGAGCGCGGCTCGCCCCACGACCCGCTGCCGATGGCGGCGGAGCGGAAGTATTCCTTGTCGAAAACGTTGTCGACGTTCAGCTGGAAGCTGGTGCTGCGGTTGTAGATTTTCCGGCTGTAGCCGAGGTAGGCCGTGTAGAGGGTGTAGGCGGGCGACCAGATGTTGGTGGGCGTCGCGGTGGCGGTGGCGAGCGCCGCCGTGCCGCGGTAGGTGCGCAGGCGCCAGTTCCCGCCGCCGCCGACGGAGAAGCCGCGGAGCGCTCCCTCAGAGAACGCGTAACGCGTGAAGAAATTGCCGCGCGCCTTGGTGTAGCCGCCGTTGGGCACGCCTTCGGGGATGGTGAGGAGAAGATCGTTGAGCAATGGTGTCGCCTGATTGAGCGCCTTGGCCTGGTCGCGGAAAGCCTTCAGGAGGGGCGCGCGGTCGGTGTTCACGACCTTGTTGTCCGCATAAGAGGCGGACAGCCGCCAGTTGCGCGTGAGGTTGGCGATGGCTTGGACCTCATTGCCCCGCGTGAGGGTAGTCTGGTAGTCTCCGGTGGCGGTGGTGTCGAAGGCCGCGCCGAAGATCGCGTTTAGTTCGTCGCGGAGCGGGGTGGTGACGCCGGGGACCGCGTAGCGCGCGTTGGGCGTGAAATTTTTGTAGCGGACTACGTTGAGCTCAAGCTTGCCCTTGAGGAGCGTAAAACGGGCGGAGAGATCGGTGCCCTCGCCGACGGGAATGCTGGAAAGCTCGCCGCTGTTGAATGTGGCGGCGCCCTGGCCGACAGAAATTCGGAACGACTGCGCGTAGTTGTAGCCGAGGGCGAACATCTCGTTCAGCCGGAAAATGCCGCCGTAGTTCGCGCCATCGACCTTGTATTGCACGAAGCGGGCGGACGGGGTGTTGAAGGCGTCGATGGGATCCACCACCCAGTCTGGCTGCGCGCGGACCAAGCCGCGTTCGGTGCGCATGTTGAAATGATCGCGGCGGTAGCCGATCATCGTGTAGAGGTGATCCTTGAAATAGGTGCCGGAGGCGCCCACCCCCCACGACGGGGTGTAGAAGCGGCGGCTGATGAATTGCCCGGTGGCGGCCCGCCCGCCGATGTCGGGGTAGAGGACGGAAAGGCCGGGGATCGGATTGACGTCGTCGGTCCGATCGGAACCGAGGCCGTCCCGCAGATAGTAGCGGCGATAAAAGCGATTCGCGATGAAGGTGGTGCGGTTGGCGAGAAAGGCGGCCTGGGTGATCGCGGGATTGATCGCGCCGGACCAGTTCGGGCTCGAGGGATCGATATACTCGACGTATTTGGGCTTCTTCTGCCCGGGGTTGTCTTGGTGCTGCTGGACATTGGCGATGAACTGCTGGGTAAACCACCGCGTCTTGAGATCGTAGACGGCGGAGAAGCGGATGTCGCGGACGATGTTGCCGTCGATACTGCGGGAGCGGAAATACTCGGCGTAGAGTTCGTTGAAGTAGGGGTTGACCTGACCGTTGGGCAGCAGCGGGCTGCGGTCGCGCGTGATGTTGCGCGAGTTCACGGTCCAGTTGTCGATCTTCTGCTGGTAGAAATTACCCGTGAGTTGGAGGTGAAGATTTTTTCCGATGTGGTGCTCGGCCTCAAGGGTCAACGACGTGGTGTTGTTCCGGTAGGTGCTGTCCGGGCCGTTTAGCTGGGTCCGCTTGGGAATGAGCGCGGTGTCGATGATGGCGACGGCGGGGCCGGTGCTGATCACTCGGCCTTGGCCGCGAAAGCCGGTTCCGGTCGCGGTGTTGTAGATGTAGCCGACATTGCCGAGGGTGGCGGAGGCGGCGCGCGAGAAGGCGTCCACGAACATGCCCTGCGAGAGGACCGACGTGGTGCGGCCATGCTCGACCATCGCGCTTACCGTGGTGCTCTTTGCCGGGCGGTAGGTAATAGCACCATAGAGGCCGCGAAAGTCGCGGCGGACGTTGTCGATCCAAGAATCGGCCTTGTGGGAGACGGCGGCGAAGCGAAATGCCAGTTTGTTGGCGACGAGGGTGCGATTGAAGTCGAGTTCGCCGCGGAGGAGCTTGTGGCTGCCGGTCATCACGCGAACGCGTGTGATAGGTCGGCCGATGAGACCGCGCTTGGTGATTTGGTTTTGCGCGCCGCCGACATCGGCCTCGCCGTAGAGAAAGGCGTTGGGGCCGCGCAGCTCCTCGACGCGCTCGGTGGAAAACGAGTCCATCGGCGAATACCAGATCCAGCCGTTGCGGAGGGCGTAGGCGTTGGAAACGCCGCGGAGGATGATCCGGCTCTGCACCGTGGCGTTGGTATCCGGGTTGGATTCGCCAGAGACCATCCAGGTGGCCATCTCCTCCATCGTGGTCAGCCCCAGATCCTCGATGAACTGGGCGTTCATGATCGAGATCGAGTTGGCGACGTTTTTCAAATCCTGCGCGGTGCGCATCGCGGAGGTCGTCTGCGAGGTGCCGTAGCCGGTATCCTTGTCGTCGGTCACGCTGAAGACCGAGAGTTGGATGGCCTCGGCAGTGGCCGCGGGGGCCGCCGGGACCGACTGGCCAAACGCGGAGCAGGGGAGGAGCGCGAGCGCGGTGCCGAGCGCGGCCACGGAGGAGCGGGATGTGGACCAAGTTTTCATGGCAGATCTTCGGATAGGGGAGACTGACTGTGCACGGGGTGTGCCAAGGTAGTCCGATATTCTGGCGGGAGGCGTCGGACTCAAGGCTGAACGCGGAGCAAGGAGCCGCCGG
>JBDSGI010000525.1:0-2775 GCA_039919035.1 Opitutaceae bacterium | reverse complement strand
TTGCGTAGTCGTAGGGCACAGGCCTAAACTGGCCGGGCCACGTCGCGCGATTGTGCGGCCACGAGAGCCACACGGCCGCCTGCGGCGCCCACTCGGCGGGCATGCGAAAACCGAGCTTAGCCGGCGTCTTCGTCTTCGGCGCGGCCATGCTCAGTCGCTGAACCGCTTCGTCAAATCGCCGTAAGCATCGATGCGCCGGTCGCGGAGAAACGGCCAGTGCGTGCGCGTGACATCGACTTTTTCGAGCTCGATGGGGACGAGCATGACCTCTTCTTTGGTCGCGCTCGCCTTGGCGAGAATCTGGCCATTCGTGCCGGCAACGAAGCTCTGGCCCCAGAACTCGATGCCGTCGCCGCCCTCGGGTGTTTCCGTGCCGATGCGATTAATCGCCGCGACGTAGCAGCCGTTGGCCACCGCATGGCTGCGCTGGATCGTCTCCCACGCGCCGTGCTGGTTGATGCCGTATTCCGCCTTCTCGCCGGGGTGCCAGCCGATGGCCGTGGGATAAAACAGAATCTCCGCGCCCTGCATCGCCGTAAGCCGCGCGCCTTCGGGATACCACTGGTCCCAGCAAATGAGGACGCCGATCTTGCCGAACTTCGTGTCCCACGCGCGAAAGCCGGTGTCGCCGGGCGTGAAGTAGAATTTCTCGTAGTAGAGCGGATCGTCCGGGATGTGCATTTTCCGGTAGATGCCGAGCAAACGGCCGTCGGCATCGATGATGACGGCGGTGTTGTGATAGAGACCGGAGGCGCGCTTCTCGAACAGCGAGGCGATAATCACGACACCGTGTTTCTTCGCCAGCGTCTGAAACGCCTTGGTGCTCGGGCCGGGAATCGGCTCAGCCAGCTTGAAGTAATCGTGCTTCTCTGCCTGGCAAAAATATTGCGAGCGGAACAGCTCCTGCGTGCAAATAATGTTCGCCCCCTGCTTCGCGGCGCGCTCGGCGAGGGCGAGGGTTTTCTTGAGATTCGCGGCGGCACTGCTGCCGCAGGCGTGCTGGAGAAGTCCGAGAGTGACGGTCGCCATGGGATGCGGGTGTGGTTAGTAAACGACTTTGTTCAGCGGGTATTCCACAATGCCCTCGGCGCCGAGCTCCTTGAGTTGCGGGATGATTTCACGCACGACGCTCTCGTCGATAATCGTCTCCAGCGCGATCCACTCGGGCGAGCTCAACTGCGAAATGGTCGGGTTGCGCAGCGCCGGCAGCGCCTTGACGACCGCGTCGAGCGACTTCTTGGGCAGATTCATTTTGAGACCGACCTTCGAACCGGCCTCCAGCGCGCCGCGCAGCAGGAGCGCGATGGTCTCGATTTTTTTGCGCTTCGCGGGGTTGGCCCAGCTGGCCTTGTTGGCGATCAACTTGGTGTTGGTCTCGAGTAGCGTGTCCACGATGCGGAGTTTGTTTGCGCGCAGCGACGAACCCGTCTCGGTGATATCCACGATCGCATCGACGAGGTCGGGCACCTTCACCTCCGTCGCGCCCCAGGAAAACTCCACCTCAACCTTCACACCTTTATTTTTGAAGTAGCGCTTGGTCGTTTCCACCAGCTCGGTGGCGACCCGCTTGCCCGCAAGATCGGCCGCAGATTTTACGGATGACGACTCCGGCACGCAGAGCACCCAGCGGGATTTGAGCATGGAAGCGCGGCTGTAAACGAGATCGCACACCTCCACGACATCGGAGCCGTTCTCCAGCACCCAATCGTGGCCGGTCAGGCCGCAGTCGAAAAACCCGTGCTCGACGTAGCGGCTTACCTCCTGCGCGCGCACGAATCGCCCGTCGAGCTCCGCATCGTCGATTGACGGACGGTAGCTGCGAGCGTTGGTCGTGATTTTCCAGCCCGCCTTGGCGAACAGATTTTTGGTGGACTCCTCGAGACTGCCCTTCGGCAATCCGAGCATCAGCAATGGTGCTTTTTCGGACACGTTTAGGAAAGCACACGCCGCCGCCAGCGCCTTCAAGCATCAATTTCAGGCGGCACGCTTCGCGGATCGCCAAGGGCCGCTTCGCAACCACGTTGCGAATTTGGCGCGGCTGTTGACAACCGCCCGATGAATGTAAAAAACGACGTCGTTATGCCCACTACGCCTCCGCCCCGCTCCGAGCCGAAGCCGCTGATCGTAATCGTCGAAGATGAAGTTGAGTTGGCCAATCTGCTGGCCGCCCATTTGGAGAAAGCCGGCATGCACACGCAAATCTGCAACCGCGCCGAGCACGCGCTAAAGTTTCTCAAGAAGAATTTCGCGAACCTCGTGCTGCTCGACATCAACCTGCCCGATCGGACCGGCTTCCAGTTGGTCGAAGAACTTAAATCCGAGGATGTCTCGGTCCCAATTATTTTTGTGACCGGCAACATCGAGGAGCCCAGCCGCGTCAAGGGCCTCGACATCGGAGCCGACGACTACGTCACCAAGCCCTTCAGCTACATCGAACTCGTCGCGCGCATCCGAGCCGTGCTGCGCCGCACCGAGAACATCAAGGATCAGAACGTCACGAAAAACGTAAAGATCAGCGACGCGCCGTTCGACTTCTGCGGCGCACACGTGACGCCGGTGCGGCTGGAAATTTCTTTTCCCGACAGCACCATCCTGAAGATCGGCCGCAAGGAACTCGGCATCCTCGCCTATCTCAACGCCCACCCCGGCCAGATCATCACGCGCAAGTCACTCATCCATTCGGTCTGGGGGATGCACGCCGACGTGAAGAGCCGCTCGCTCGATCAATACATCGTGAAGGTCCGCGACCTCTTCACGGAGCACGGACTGAGCCTC
>JBDSGI010000524.1:0-4735 GCA_039919035.1 Opitutaceae bacterium | reverse complement strand
CAGGATCGTGACTTGGGGATTCGCGAGCACCATGGGCATGAAAAGATCGATTGGCGGCCGGGCGCCGTCGAGTTCCCACGCGAAGTCCGCGTCGGACTCGCGTAGATCGACGACGCAGAGCAGGAGGGCGCGGCCGATTTGCTGCGCGGCGAGCCCGATGCCCGCGGCGTCATGCATGGTGTCGACCATCTCGGCGGCAAGCGCCGCCAATTTTGCGTCGAACGCGATAACTTTCTCGCCCTTCTTGCGCAAAACGGGCGCGTTGTAGTGAACAATTGGCAGCGACATCGGTCGGAGGAAGCGCAGCGTGGGTTTGCCATTTCCCGCCGGCAAATAAATACTTCGTTTGATGACCGCATCTTCCCCTAATCAGCGCTCGTCCACCGCCCCGGTCCTGATTGGACTGGGATTGGTGATCGCTTTGGCGGCGTGGTTATTGCCCGTAAATCTGAAATCGATCAGCCCGGCGTTGCTCCGCGTGGCCGGCGAGGGCACGCCAAAGCTCGCCGCCTACGGCCGCGATTTGGTGGCGGTGGAGAAAATCGGCCCGGCGGCGCTGGTGCTGGCGGCGGCGCGCGCGACGGGCGATCCCCGCGCGCCGGAGCTGCAAACCGCGCTCGATCAGTTTGCGGTGCGACAGCCCGGCTTGATGGCGTGGGGAGGTTGGGATCCGTTTCTCGATCCTTTGTTCAATCTGCGCGCCGATTCCGGACGCAAGAGGAGCACGCCGGTCCTCACGTTTTTCAACACCGCGCGGGCCCGCGGGATGCTATCGTCGTATCTTACCAAATCTGGCTCCGACGGCGTGCAGGCACTCCTGAAGCTCCGCGAACTTACCGGCACGGGCCGCTTCGTGCCGGCCTTGCGAGCCGGGGGCCAGCCGCTCGATGCGCTGATTCTTCTCACCGGTTTGCTGTATCAGGGCGGACACCTCTCGGCGCCGCTCCAGCGGGAACTCCGCGGCCTGACGGATGCGGCCCTCGACACAAAGGAACTCGGAGACCTGGAACCGGTGTTGGTCAATCTGCTCTCGCTCGGTCGCCGGCTGGATTGGGCGCAGCTGGCCGAGCTCACGCGCCGCACGGACAGCACGCGCACGCTTGGCGAATACGCCCATCTCGCCCGCGTCGCGCCCGATCAATTGCCCATAATCTATGCGGCGGCGCTTTTTTCCGATTCCGCGGATCGCGTCGCCGGCTACCTGATTGAGTTTGGCAAGGCCGGGCTGGAGGATTTGAAGCTCGCCCTCGGCTCCGGGCAGGGCGCGGTGCGGCAACTCGTGCAGCGCAAGGTGCCGGTCAATCGCACGGAAAGCCCCACGCTTGGTTTTGCCGCGGAACTTTCGCTCGCGCATCCGCAACTGCTGCTCGCCTTGAAATATCTCGGCGTGCTCGCCGGCGTCTGGCTCTTGCTCCGCGGCCTCGACCGCTGGCTGCTCGGGCCGCGCGGGATCGGCGTGCTGACGGGTTCGTTTGGCCGGATGAAGTCCGGCGCCGTCGCGATGTTGTTCGCCCTGCTCCTGCTGGTCGCGACCGAGCCCTTCCTCCTACAGGCCGCGCCCGCTTCCGAGTATCAATTTCGCCGTGCCGCGCTCGTCCTTGCGAACGCCCTCACCACCTCCGAGCCTCAATCAACTCCCAACATGGAAACGACCCACCTGATCTCGATCGCCATCTTCGCCGTGCTGCAAATCGCCGTCTATCTCCTGTGCCTGATGAAAATCCGGGAGATTGCGCGGCAGGATGTCTCGCCGACCGTGAAGCAACAGCTGATGAAGAACGAGGAAAACCTCTTCGACCTCGGCCTCTATGTCGGGATCGGCGGCACCGCCGCCGCGATGGTCCTCATCACCCTCGGCATCGCGAAGACCAACCTGATCGCGGCGTTTTCCTCGAACCTCTTTGGCATCACCTGCGTGGCGCTGGTGAAAATCCGCCATGTGCGGCCCTATGTGCGCCAATTGATCATGGAAGAGGGCAATGCCGCCAATCGCACCGCGCGCGCGTCATGAACAAAACGCTCCTCCTCATCCTCTGCGATTTTCTCCTGTTAACGCTCCTCGCGCTGACGCGCTGGGAGTCGGCGGAGCCGCCGCAGTCCAAGCAGCCGCCGGTCCCGGAGCTCGCCGCCAACGCCGTGACGAAGGATCAGGATTTGGTCGAGGTCATGCGCCAGTCGCTCGATGACGAGAAGGCGACGCGCGACGACCTCGCTCAAAAGCTTTCCACTGCAGACGCGACGCTCGTCGCCCGCGAACAAAGCCTCAATCAACTGCGCACGGAGCGGAACCGCATCGCCGATGAGCGCAACGCTGTTGCCGCGACTTTAACCGAAGCCCAGCGGTCCGCCGCCGAGCTGGCGAAGAAGGCGACCCTCGCCGCCGAGCAGTCCGCTCTGACCAAAGAGCAGCTCGCGCAAATTCAACGTGAACTGGCCGAGAAACAAGCCGAGGCGCAGCGCATCAAAAGCGATCTGGCCAAGCGGGAGAAGGATCTCGACGTGGCGCGCAGTGAGAACAAGACGCTTACGGCGGCCTATTTTGTGGCCGAGGAGCAAAAGAAAAATCTGCTTGAAAAAACCAAGACGCTGGAGACCCAAGCCCAAGCCCTCGAGGGCCGGATTGAGCTGGAGCGGACGGAGCGGATGAAGGTTCAGGAATCCGCGACCCAACTCGCCCAAGGCGTCGGCCAGCTTGCCGAGAAGTCAGGTGAACTCACGAAGGAGATTCGCGACAACCGGCCGATCAACGCCAATCTTTTGTTCGCGGATTTCGGGGCAAACCGCGTGACCGCATCCTTCGCCGGCACGCGCCGAGGCTTTCTCGGCCAGACCAGCCGGAGCAAGGACACCAACACCGTGCTCGTGTCCGACGGCCGGCAAGTTTACGCGCTGCTGCACATCTCCGACACGATTTTCGAACTGGGCGAAACCGGGCTCGATTGGAACAGCCTCACGATGGAGCTTTCGCGCAAGGGTGCCGCCCGCGGCGCTGCGGACCAAGTTGCCTTCCTGGCTCACGACCCGCGCATCGTGGCGATTCCGCTCGACGCGACGCAGGCGGCCGCGCTCGGCGCCAAGATTTATCCGCTGGCCACCGATCCCTTCAAGTTCCCCGAGGCCGTGCTGATCGACAGCGGCGGTGGCGGCTACGGTGAAGTGGGCTTCAAACTCGATCCGACCGAGCCCGGCTTCGTGCGCGTGGACAACCGTTTTTTCAAACGACTTTTCGGCGACTTCTCTCCCAAGCGCGGCGACCTTGTATTCGCCAAGACGGGCGAGTTGCTCGGAATTATGGTAAACAGCGATTACTGCGCCTTGCTCAAAAATTTGGCGGCGCAGAAGACGATTCAAGCCGGTTCGGATATTCGCAGCCAGTCCACCGGCGCGATCTTCGACGAGCTGATCGCTCGCGTGCGGGCGCTGCCGCCGAAGTTGCAGTAAGCGCGGCTTACCTTCGGCGCCGGCGGGCGAGTTGGCCTCGGCGTTGCGGTCAAGGCGCGATTTCACCAGCGCGAGATTGAAGTGGGCCTCGGCGTTGGCGGGCGGGAGGCGAAGCGCGGCGCGGTAGGGGGCGAGCGCGTCTTCGCCTTGCCCGATTTGAAAGATCGCGCCGACGAGTTTAGCTCACGGCGAGTGAAAAATTCATGAGCGGCCGACCGGTCACGCCGCTGCCGTCGTTCGGTGGCGTCGGCACCTTGCCGTTGGCAAAGAGATTACGAATCGTGGGATTTTCCTGAATGGAAAACGGGTCGTGGAAAAAACGGGACACGGAGTGTATTCCAACAGCTCGCAGGGATAACGACGAGTAGGACAACGGCCGCGCACCAGCCAGAGGCAGCTTTCTGCCTACCAGAATGATTCGAAGTGACTTGCTGTGACATCATCGGTGGCAAAGAAGTCCCGCGAGTTGATACGGGAAGCATGAAATCCGTCGCGAGCGCAGGCGGAAACCGAACTGCCGTCGTGATCGATCGCGCCTTACGACCGGCGGCGCATGGGATAGGTCCAGCACACCTGCTCAAACCCTCTTTTGAGCAGGATCGGCCGGCTCATGGGCTCGGCGTCCACCGTGACGAATCGGTAGCCGTGAGACTTGGCCATGGCGATGCGTTGAGCGAGAAGCGCGGAATACACTCCCCGGCCGCGCATCTCTGGCAGGACACTGCCGCTCCAGAGGCTGGCAAAGCTCGAGCCGGCCGGGAGCAAGATGCGGCCCGCGGCCACCGGCTGATCAGCCACGTAGGCGCAGTAGAAACAGGTGATGTCAGGCGCAGAGTTGAGCGCGCGTGTATATCTCGCGAAGTGAGTAGGGAAGGCCTCCTGCCATACGGCCTCTTCCACTGCGATGAAGTCTCTGATCCCTTTGGCATCGGTGATTCTCTCGATTCGGGCGCCGCACCGGCGGCCCTCGGACTCGGGCCATGCCTGCAGGGTTGCGACGAGGAACGCCTCGGCATCACCGCAACCAAAGCCTCGCGCTTCGAGCATGGCCTTGAGTGTGGCTGGCTGGTCAAAGTCGTGGACCTTCCATTCGAATGGCTGCTCGAGCCGGTCGAAATGCCGAATCTGTTCGTAGATTCGTTCGCCCGCGGTGTCGGCACTCAGGTTGGCAAATCCCACGTGCCCTTCGTGTCGGAAGTCCTCCGCCGTATGGCGGGAAAGGTCTGGGAAAACCTCCAGGGCGTATCCCGGGAGGGAGCGGGCTCGGAATTCGGACCGATACTGCTCAAATATT
>JBDSGI010000523.1:0-5299 GCA_039919035.1 Opitutaceae bacterium | reverse complement strand
CGCATCCGCGCCGTAGATGGCGGAGGCTCCGTCACGGAGAACCTCGACCCGGTCGATGAGCGCGCGCGGCAGGGTGTTGATATTCACGGCGAGCGACGGCACGCCGTTCTCCGCCATCGAAATTGGGTGCGGCGCCATGCGCCGGCCGTTGAGCAGCGTCAGCGTGCTGCCCGAGCCGATTCCGCGGAGGTCAATCGAGGCGACATCACCGCGCGCGAGCTGCGGCCCGTTGTTAATTTCAGTGATGCCCGAAATATCGGCCGCGCCAATGGTCTCGAATAGCTCCGCTATCGTGGCCGCGCCCCGGGCCTCGATCTCGCTGCGTTCGATGACGGTGACGGGCAGTGCGGTTTCGGCGTCGACGCGCCGAATATTCGAGCCGGTCACCGTAAACGCCTCAAGCGTCACCGGCTGATCACCGACCGGCGGCGCGGCCACCGGCGGACGGGGCGCTTGGGCAAACGCCGGAAACGAGACGGACCAGAGGCACAGTAAACGAAGGGCAAGGGTTGTTCTCATCGGAAGGGGCGTTGATGTGCAGAGCCCAATCATGCGATGCGAGTGGAAAGTTTATTCGCATAGTTATTCTAGTGACAAAAAGGTGACGGGTGCGTGACGATTGCGCGACGACGCCCTGCCATGCCCAAGACCGATCCCTACTCCGACGAACTCCTGCGGATGGCCGCCACTCTCTATCACGTGGACGGGCTCGGCCAGCAGGAGGTCGCCAAACTCGTGCGCGTCTCCCAGACGAAGATTTCCCGACTGCTCGCCGCCGCCTTGGAGCGCGGCATCGTGCACATCACCGTCGACCAATACCAGGCGCGCAACGCCCGGCTCGAACATGACCTCTGCAGCCGCTTTGGCCTCGAGACCGCCGCCGTGATCAAGACCGCCAAGCAGGCCGGCGGCGACGCGGCGCGCCAAACCGTCGGCCACTTCGGCGCGCCGTTTGTGGCGGCCACCTTGCCGAAGACGGGCGTGGTGGCGGTCGGCGGCGGACGCAGTGTCGCCGAGGTCGTGCAACGCCTGCGCACCGGCGAGTCGCGGCGCCTCACCGTCGTGCAGGCCATGGGCAGCATCGACTCCAACATCTCCGCCGTGGACGCGCTCGAACTCGGTCGCGCGTTGGTCAAGCGCTGGGGCGGCGAATTCCTGACGCTGAGCACGCCCGCCTTCGTCAGCGACAAGAAGACCCGCGATTTTTTTCTCGCTTCCGATCAAATCAAGTTTGTCTGGCAACGCATGCGCCAGGCCGACGCCGCGCTGGTCGGCGTCGGCGGTCTCGCCAGTTCGGTTTACATTGAGCGCGGCGTGCTCAGCCACGCCGATATCGCCCAACTCCGCGACAGCGGCGCCGTCGGCGAAATCTGCGGCCGCTTCTTCGACGCGGCGGGCAAGGAGTGCAAATCCCGCTGGCGCGATCGCACGATCAGCATCGAGATCGAACATCTCAAAAAAATCCCCCAAGTGATCGGCGTGGCCGCCGGCGCCGACCGCGCCCCCGCGGTCATGGCCGCGATGCGCGGTGGCCTGCTTAAGTCGCTGCTGGCGGACGAGGCGCTGGCGGTGGCCTTGCTGGCTAATTGATGCTTCTCACTGCTCGCCTTCAGGTGCAAGCGGCGCATTTTTCCATGCCGAGCTTGGCCTAGCCTACACCCGCGTTTCAATTCCGCTGGTGGCCGGCAGCTCGAGCGAAGGCTCCACCAGCACCGTCTGCCGCACCGCTGGAATGCCGCGCTCGTTCCGCAGCATCAAGCTCACGAGCAGATCTGCGGCATGGTGGCCGATCCCGCGGTTGTTTTCATGCACGCCGGGAAACGTATGCGCGGCGGCAAGGGCAAAGCCCAGCGTCGGCACCCCGCTCCCGCGCCAGGCGGCTGGATCGTCGGCGAGGACGATGTCGGGCTTTCCCTTCCGCAACCATTTGGCCGCCTCGGCGATCGGCGCCGCCGTCGCGGCGATGTAAATGGGCAGGCGATCGGCGGGCGCGAGATGCAGGTTCTGCTCATAGAGATAGGCGCCGATCCAGCGCTCGCGGCGCATCGCATTATGCTGCCGCACGAGCGCGAGGCCGATGCGGCGGTGGCCGTGAGCGAGACACGACTCGAACGCCAGCTTCATGCCGAGATAGTGGTCTTCGGTCACCCGGTGAACCGCGGGTGAAGTCAGCCCGTAGCCAACGGTCACGAGCGCAAGTCGGGAACAATCCAGCCCGCGCAGTTCGTGGTGCTCCAGCGTCGGACCGACGATCATGCCCTGCACGTTGCGCGCCGTCAGCACCTGGCCGAGCCGCGCGAGATCGCGCGCGTAGTCGGCGAGCTGGAATTCCGACAGCGAAAACCCATAGTGCTCGGCCCGCTCGCGCGCGCCTTCGTAGATGCTGCGAAAATGTTCATCGGCCCGCCACCGGAAGTCGCCCGGATGGCAGGTGAGATAGGCGGCCGCCACGCGTCGCTCGACCGACCGGCCCGCGCGCCGCGCACTCACCCATGCGGAAATCATCGGGTGAATGCGGTAGCCGAGCCGAGTCGCCGCTTCCGTTACCCGCTCCCTCGTTTCGGTCGGAATCCGCGGATCGCCGCGCAGCGCCAGTGACACCGTGCTCGCGTGGCAGCCGGCCGCCCGCGCGACATCGTTCATGGTGGATGCCTTGGCGGTGTGGCCCATCGTTCAAGCCATTGCATGCCGGCCGCATTGCCGCCGGTCAAGATCGGCAGCCACCTTGCCTTCGTTCGTTACCCTCGCCCGCCCGACCTCCCGACAGGTCCTTGCCCAGCCCCTCAAGAACTAAACCCATGCACTCCCTCCCTTCCCTCATGCTTCAATTCGTTGTGCGCGCGTGCTTCATTGCTCTCACGCTGGTGAGTGGCGCCCTCGCGCAATCCGTGTCTCCCACTCCCGCAACCGCTGCCGACAAAGACCAGGCCCCGCCCAAGGCCGCGGTCGCCGCCACCGCGTCACCCAACGCTCCTGCGCCGAAAACCGGCGACGGCGACACGCTACAGCTCTCCGCCTTTGAAGTCCGCGAAGACGCCGGCAGCGGCTACGCTACAAGTTCGTCGATGACGGTCTCCCGCATCGCGACCAAGATTACTGAGATTCCTGTCTCCACCCTGGTCATTAACGAAGCACTGATTGAAGACACCCTCGCCGTCGGCATCGAGGAAACCTTCAACCTCATCAGCGGCCTGCATCACGGCAACGCGGGCACCGGCAATCAGGAGAACAACGACTTCTCCCTGCGCGGCTACACCGGCGCCACAGCTTCGCGCGACGGCGTCGACGACTCGCTGTTCACCGGCGCGGGCGGTTTCGACTACTCCTTCGTCGAACGCATCGAAGTCGTGAAAGGCCCCAACGGCATCCTCTACGGCACGCACATGCCCGGCGGCGTCGTGAACATTGTAAGCAAACGCCCGCGCGCCAAATCGTTCACCAAGCTCTCCGTCATGGGCGGCTCCTGGGGTTTCTGGCGCGGCGAGGTCGATACCTCGCAGTTCATCGACAAGGACCGGCGCTTTTCTTACCGCATCTCCGGCGCCGTCTCCAACACCCGCGGCCCCATCGACTGGCCCGGCGACCCCAAGCTCGGTTTCCGCGGCATCAACAGCAGCGTCCTTTACCGCAGCAAGCAGGGCCTCGAAGTCTGGTTCTACTCCGCGTTCATCCGCGACTCGTCCAGCCGCGCCAAGCACGTCACCCCGGGGTTCGCGACCAGCGCTCCGGTCAGCGCGAGCGTGGCCGGCCCGACCGGTGCGCCGCTCATTGATCGGACGCTCCTCGACGGCGGCGCCGGCCAAAACCTCATCCACGCCTACAGCCAAGTGAACACCGACACCTATGAGATCGGCGCGAGCAAGAGCCTGAAGTTCGGCCCCGTCTCGCTCGACGCCCGCCTAATCGGCCGTTACCGCAACCAGCTCAGCGATGCCAGCCGCGTCCGAGCGACGCCGGACAACAAATACCTCGATGCCGCGGGCAATCTGCTGAACACCGGACTCGACAACCGCTTCACCCCGCTCTCCCTCGTGCAGGGCCGCATCGCCACGATTTACCGCGAGCGCTTCCAATACGATCACCGCCCGGTCTGGCGCCGCGACCACAACTACGGGCTCGATCTCAATTTCACCTATGACACCTGGTTCGTGCGCCATCAGACCCTGATCGCCGCCACCTACGGCGTCGGTCACATCGATAGCGACAACTCCAACTACATCGTCAACAGCGCCGCGCTGCTCCAGAAATACGGCTACCAAACGGTGGGTAACCTCGGCCGCGTGTTCACCTACCCGATCTCCACCATCAAGGCCGACATCTCGCGCGAGGACGTGATGCGCGACGCCAACGCGCCTTCGCTGCAGCGCACGCTCACCGACAGCGAGACCTACGGCGTCGGCGTCATGCAGCGGATGTCGTTCCTAAAAAACCGCGTCGTGTTCGTCGCCGGCGGCCGCATCCAGCACGTCGAGTCGTCGGCCGGCCAGTGGAACTTTGCCCAGCAAAGCGTGCCCACCCGCAATCCCCAGGAAAAGACGAGCAAGAAGCCGGGCGTCGCCGGCTTGGTGAAGTTCTATCAGGGCGAGTTGGGCGAGGCCATGGCCTTCGCGAATTTCAACCAGACCTACACCCCGGTCTTCACCCTCGACCAGCGCCTCGCCACCTTCGGCGAAAAATTCCCCGACCGCGTGGCCCGCGCGAAGGAGTTCGGCGTGAAACTCGACCTCAACCGCAGCCGCATCGTCGCCACCGCCTCCGTGTTCGACAACGAGGAGACCAACTATCTCGTCACCCTGCGCGACGACAACGCCGGCACGATCACCGGCCGGCCCGATCAAAATTATTCCGCGCCCGTCGGCACCCGCACAAGCAAAGGCTTCGACATGGATGTGAATTTCAAAATCTGGGGGGGCCTCGAAGCCATCATGAGTTATGGCAAGGTGGACACGAAACTCGCCGACGGAAAGAAAGCCGAGGCGATTCCCTACGATACCGCCGGCGCCCTGATCAACTATCGCTGGCGCACCGGTCTCCTCAAGGGCTTCTCCGCGGCCTACAACCTCAGTTACTGGGGCAAGAGCCGGCTCAATTCGCGCACCTACTGGGAAATCGGCGGCGGCCATCGCCACAACCTGATCTTCGGCTATCGCCTTGGCCGCGCCGATATCCGGCTGCGCATCGAAAACGTCCTCGACGAGCGCCTCCCGCAGCCGAGCTCGTTCGACCAGAGCATCGCGATCACCAACCCGATCAACTGGCGCCTCGGTTACACCCTGCATTTCTGAGGCCCTCGTCCTTC
>JBDSGI010000522.1:0-34098 GCA_039919035.1 Opitutaceae bacterium | reverse complement strand
GACGTGTCGAGGAAGGCCGGCGCGGACCACGTGTGGCCGTTGTCCTTCGAGGCAATCACGTAGCTGCCGATGCGATGCAGACCGGGAACAGTTAACGGGATGTTGTCGCCGTTCACCCCGCCCCAATTGTAGGAGCCGTCGGGCTTGTAGTTATTGTTGTAGAAAATCCCAACGACGATGGTGCCGTCGCGCAACTGCACGCCGCAGCCTTCGCGCTCGTCGATCTCCTTGATCCCCGCGATCACCTGACGGCCGCCCCACGTTTTCCCTCCATCGGTGGATCGCACCATCACCACATCGCCGTCGGGGGAGTAGTGCTCGGTCGCTTCCCGCGTCATCAGCAGCAGGTCTCCGTTTTGCAGCTTTATGAGGTCGGCCGGATGCAAATGGCGAAACCCATTCCGGTAAATCACGGTGTGCTCAAACCGATCCGTGCCCAGATTGGTTTTGTATACCTGGCTCGCCAGCATGTGGGTCTGCTGGTTGGTCACCGCCGCGTCGCGGCGCAGGGCGTCGAGCTCGCCCGCCATGATCGCGGGCGATTGCTGCAGCGTGTCCGTGCGATGCTTCACCATGAACCAGCCGTTGGGCCAGGCGGGAAACGGCAGCAACTCGACTTGAAGCACCGCCGGCTTTCCATCCTCCACCGCCGACGCCGGCACGGTCAGTTGATAGACGCCGCTGTTGCCGTTGAGTTCGAGCTGACGATGGGAATTGAAATAAGGATATTCGACGCGCCGGGACAGGTATTTGAGTTCGTAGCCACCCTCCCTCCAGTTAAAATCCCGGCTCAATCCGATTCGGAACGTCAGCGCGTATTTTCCGTTGACGATGAGTTTCGCCTCAGGCCCACGTGTGAATTCGGACGGGAGCACCGCGCTCGCCCCGATGAACGAAAACGTCGTGCTCTTCGCGGCGGGAACCGGTGCCGTCTGCCACGACACCAGATTCTTGGTCATCTGCCCCGGAGCCCACCATCCGGCAGTCATGTAGCCGGGCGACATCCCGCGGAAATCTAGGCTCGCAGCGGTGCGGTTGGCGTTGTGATGAAACACCACCTTTGCAAAACCCTCGACTGTCTGTGCGGCGTCCTGCGCCCACCCCATCGGCGCGAAGAGTAACACGAGCGCCCAAGTCCATCCAAGTCTAACCGCGCTTCGTGCAGTTTTCATTTTCGCATTTCTGTGTATACACTATTGTAAATGCAAGCCTTGAAACTAATCGTTCGCCGACGCAGCGTATAATCGGCGCGTCGCGTCACGATAGCCACTCGCGATAGAGCGAAGTTCTCCGTGGATTCGGTTCAAAGACCCGCTCCGGCCGCACCATGACCGCTGTCGCCTCAGCTGACGTCGCATACATGCCCGCCGCCACCGCCGCAAACGCCGCAGCCCCGAGGCACGCCCGCTCTGCGCAAGCGGGCGTCACCACCGGCACGCCGAGCACGTCCGCAGTGATTTGCAACCAGAGAGGGCTCCGCGCGCCGCCACCCGTCGCCACGACACTACGCACCTCGCCCTCCTTCAAATCCGAACCGGCTGCGCTCCGCACGAGGTCGCGATGCGTCACCGCCACGCGCTCAAGCACGGCGCGCACCGCGACGCCGTGGCTAGGCTCGGTTCCGCCCGTCCACGCCGAACCGGCGGGCGCGACTGCCGCCAGGGCAAGCAATTCCTCGATGCTACACTCCGGCGCAAAGCGCCGCTGGTAATCCTCCAGTTGCCCCGCGCCATTCGGATCAAACGCCAACCGCCAAAACCGCACGCCGTCCGTGTGGCACCCGTGAAAGCACCGCGGCTGCGCGTCTGGCGCATCGACCAACGCGAGCGCCGCAAGCACCGTGCCCGTCGAAATACTCATGTCGGCCAGTCGCCCAAGTCCCGATCCGATCGCCGCCGCGTGGTGATCGAGCGCGCCCACGGCGAACGGAATTCCCGCCGGTACCCCGAGCAACGCCGTGGCCTGCGCCGTCGTCCGGCCCGACGCCGAACCCGGACAGAGCAGCGTCGAGAATTTTGCCGCATCGACCCCGTATTTTTCTATCGCCTCCGGCCACCACCGTCTATTGAGAAGATCGTAGAGCGCGAGAAACGCTACCGTGCTCGCATCGCCCACCCGCTCTCCCGTCAGCGCAAACGCGAAGTAATCCGAAATCGTCATGATCCGGCGCGCGCCCCCCCATACAGTCGGCGCGTTTCGCTCGAACCAACGCCACTTCGCCGGCGCCGACTGTCCCGACAATCCCGCAAAACCTATCGCTGTTCGAAAATTTTCCGACTGCGCAAACGCCGCGAGCGCCGGCTCCACCGGTTCTCCGCGCGAATCGATCCACACGATAAAAGGCGTCAGCGGCTCGTCGCGCTCATCGAGCAGCAAAAACGTGCTCGCCTGCGAAGAATACGATACCGCCACGATGTCGCGCGCCGTCGCACTCGCTTGCACCAACGCGTCAGCCAGCCCGCGCCGCAACGCCCCCCAAAATTCTCCGACCGCAAGCTCGCACCGTCCCGGTGCGGGCACGGTTTTGTTCACCGCCTCGCGACCGAGCCCTTTCAGCCCACCGCTCGCATCGAACAACCCGACCTTGAAATAGGACGTGCCGAGATCGATGCCGAGCAGGAGGGACATGGGAGCGACGAATCGTTAGTGCGCTCGACCGAGCAACGCCAGCGTCGCCTCGACGATGCGCGGGCCGTTCTCGTAGGAGAAGAGGGCATTTCGCGCCTCATACACGCCCCGCGCGTCGGCCTCCGCCGTGACGATGTAGGCCTGCAGCTCGCCGTTCGCGAGCGTGATGACGAAGGTGTCGGGCGCGCGTCGCTTCAGCTCGAGCGCATACTCCACGAAAAACTCCCCCGGCCAGCCGACAAATTTCCACGGGCCGATTTCGACCACCTGAATTTCCGCCGGCGAACACTCGCGCGCCGCCGTCTCGAGCCGGCCGTCGGTCGCCGCGAGCGCCAACTCGGCCGTCTCTTCCGCGCCAAAGACATCACACTCCGCCGTGCGCACCGCCGTGCGCGGCGCGCCTTCGTGTTTTAGTTTTTCAAAGCGCGCCCGCGTCTCAGCCAGCGCCCGGCGCGCACCGTCGCTCGCCGGCATCTGCCGCAGCGTCAACTCCACCGTCGTGCGCCGCACGACGATCGGACACGCCCGCGAAAAAGTGATCGAAAGCAGCGCCGCCGCGACGGCCTGCCCAAGCAGTTCGCCGAGACGCTGCGCCTCCGCGAAGGTATTTGCGCGCGTGACGTGCCGCGGGCTCTGGTTGCCCGACGCGCCATTGTGATAGAGCACCGGACACGCGGCCCCCAACACTCGCTTCTGAAGAAACCACCGCGCGTAGTGCGGAAAGTCGCCACTGATTAACGTCGAGTCCTCGTGCAGCACCGTCGGGTGCATCGCATAGACAATCATGGCCGCGATGGGCGCGCCGCCCTCGCACGCACGCACCACCAGCACCGGCACCTCGGGATCGGCGGGGCCGGCGGGATCGTGGCGGTTCGTACCGACGCCATTCGCCCGCGCCACCGCGAGACCGAGTTCCGCTGGCCGAGCCGTCTTCACGGCCGCTTGCGCCGCCGCCACCATTTGCTGCGCGACCCACGCGAGATAGTCGGCATCGGCCTTCGGCACCGTGGCATCCGCGGCGTTGCTCAGATGATCGACCATCACCGGCCCCGAGTGCGTGTGCGTAGCCGTGATCATGATCGCGTGCTCCGGCACCCCGGTCTCGACCGTGATCGCACGCCGGACGAACGCCGTGAACCGCTTGCTCACGTGAATGAGATCGTTGGCGAGAAACAGTATTTGCCCGCCGCCGCCCCGCAGGAAAAGCGCCGCGCATCGCAGCGGGTCGTTCACCCCCGTGCTGTCACGCGTCACGTGCGGATAGCCGTAGAGAAACACACTGCGCGGTGGCGTGAGGTCCGTCACGGCCGCACCGGCTTGCAACGCTGCGGAGTGAAAATCAGCGGGAATGGTCATCGCGTTGCCGGTCGAGCGTGCGCACCGGCCCTTGCGAGTAAATGTTAATCTCTGTTCATCTCTAACATCTGTTGACATTTTCTACCACACTCAAAAGCCTCCACTCCGTGAAGCACCTCCCGTCCGCCGCCCGGCAGGCCACCATTCGCGACCGGTTCGCCGCGAAGCCCGGCGTATCGATCGCACAGCTCGCGCGGGAATTCGGCGTCAGCGAGATGACCATCCGCCGTGACCTCGCGGCGCTCGAGGGTAAGTCCCACATCCAGCGAACGCACGGCGGCGCGATGCTCACGGAACGGATGATGCTCGAGTTCGACTACCGCGACCGCCGCGCGATCAACCGCGCCGCGAAGTGCGCCATCGCCGCCGAGGCCCGGAAGCTCGTCCAACCCGGCCAACGCCTGATCCTAGACACCGGCACGACGACGCTCGAACTTGCCGCACTCCTCAAGGACGGTCAGGATCTCACCGTCATCACGCCCAGTCTCGCGGTTGCTTCAGAACTCCAGCACGCCGCCGGCATCGAGGTGATTCTCCTCGGTGGCGTCATCCGGCGCGGCAGCCCCGATCTCACCGGACCGGTGACGGAGCACTGCCTCGAACTCTTCGCCGCCGACCTCGCGTTTCAAGGTGCCGACGCCATCGGGCTCGACGGCTCGATCTATAATTCCGATCTCCGCCTCGCGCGCGTGGACCAGCTCATGCGCCGCGTCGCGAAGCGCTGCTGCGTCCTCTCCGATCACTCGAAGATCGGCCACACCGCCCTCGCCCGCTCCGGCTCGCTGGCCGACGTGGATATTTTCATCACCGACCGCGGCGCGCCGGCCGACGCGCTAAAGCGTTTTGCTAAACTCGGCGCGAAAATTGTAACCGTGTCCGCCTGATTTTTTCCATGAGCACAACCACCTCAGATACATTTTCCCTAACTCTCGAATGGGCACGTGTTGATCTCGATCACGTCCCGAACATGCCCGTGCCCTCTCCCGGCCCGCGCTCAAAAAAACTGCACGACCGCTGCACGAAACACTTCAAGGGCCTCAGCTCGCAGGTGAAACTTTTCCCGGTGTCGTTCGAGTCGGGCAGCGGCTGCGTGCTGCGCGATGTCGATGGCAACGACTACATCGATTTCTCCTCGGGCATCTACGTCACCACCCTTGGCCATTGCCACCCGAAGATCACCGAGGGCATCGCCAAGGCGGCCTCGACGCTGATGAACGCACACGATTTCACCACGCCGCTCAAGACCGAGCTGATGGAGAAACTCGCGTCCGTGCTCCCCGGCGATTTGAACGGCTTTCAGCTCTATGACTGCGGCACCGCCGCCGTCGAGGCGGGCATCCGCGTGCTGCGCGCCGCGACTGGAAAACACGAGACCATTAGCTGCTTCAACGATTTTCACGGCAAGACCTACGGCGCCGTTTCCCTCGGCCACATCCGTTCGCACGTTTACGGCGCCGTCCGCGCGCCCGGCGCACATATGGTGCCGCGCCCCGACCCCTACCGCCCCATTTGGACTAAACTCGACGGCACGATCGATACCGATAAATACATCGAATTTTACGGCCAGTATCTCGACAAGGCCACCATCGGCGCCGTCGCCGGTTTCGTTCTCGAACCAATCCAAGGCTGGGGCGGCTCCATCATCCCGCCGGACGATTTTTTTCCGAAGCTCCGCAAGTTTTGCGACGACCGGAGAATTCTCCTCATGGCCGACGAGGTGCTCACAAGCTGGGGCCGCACTGGAAAATTCCTCTGCATGGAGCACTGGGGCGTCGTCCCCGATGTCGTCACGATGGGCAAGGGCTTCGGCAACGGTTTCCCGGTCACGTGCGTCGCCGTGCGCGAGCAGTTCAAAGAAAGTTTCGAGAGCATTTCCGCATCGAGCAGCTACGGCGGCAATCCGATGGCCTGCGCCGCCGCACTCATCTCCACCCAAGTGATCGAGGAGGAAAACCTCCTCGCGCACGCCATCCACCTCGGTGAAGTCGCGCTGCGTCGCATGAAACAAATGCAGGCTGCGCACCCGATCATTGGCGACGTGCGCGCAAAGGGCTGTCTCATGGGCATCGAACTCGTGAAGGACCGCACCACGAAGGAGCCCTTCGACCAGGCCGGCACACTCGTCTATCAAAAGGCGTTTCGGAAGGGTCTCGCGTGGATTCCCGCCGGCCACATTCTGCGCATGAGCCCCCCTATCGTCATGGACGAAGCCACCCTCCTTAAGGGTCTCGACCTCATCGACGAAGCCATCGGCGAAACCGCGAAGGAACTCGGCCACACGCGCTGAGCGCGCCCACTCACCCGATGAAAGCCTTCCGTCTCAACCGCCTCTTCCACCCGCGTTCGCGCCGCTGTTTCGACGTCGCGATCGATCACGGTTTTTTCAACGAGCATAGTTTCCTCGGTGGCATCGAGGATATCGCGCGTGCCGTCCGCACCGTCGCCGACGCCGCGCCCGATGCGATCCAGCTCACCGTCGGCCAGGCGCGCCACCTTCAGCAACTGCCCGGCCGCTTCAAGCCCTCGCTCGTCCTCCGCACCGACGTCGCCAACGTCTATGGCAAAAAACTCTCCCGCCGCCTCTACAGCCGCATGATCGAAAACCCCGTCGAACAGGCCGTGCAGCTCGACGCCGCGTGCATGTGCGTGAACCTGTTTCAAATTCCCGGCGAACCCGACGTCGGCGAAGCGTGCGTCGAAAATATCCTCCGCCTCAAGCCGCTCTCCGACCGCCTCGGGATGCCCATGATGGTCGAGCCGCTCGTGTTTCAGCCCAATGAAAAGGCCGGCGGCTACATGGTCGATGGCGACGAGAAGAAAATCATCCCGCTGGTCCGCCAAGCCGTCGAACTCGGCGCCGACATCATCAAGGCCGATCCGACGGACGACGTGAGCCTCTATCACCAAGTCATCGCGGTCGCCGGCGGCATTCCCGTGCTCGTCCGCGGCGGCGGCAAAGTCAGTGACCGCGAGATTCTCGAACGCACCGGCGCGCTCCTCGCGCAGGGCGCCAGCGGCATCGTCTATGGCCGCAACATCATTCAGCACTCCAAGCCCGCCGCGATCACCCGCGCGCTGATGGGCATGGTGCATGACAACCTCTCCGTCACCGCCGCGCTCGCCCTCCTCGAAGCGTAACCGCTCCCCGCCATGTCCGCCCTCCTCATCCGCCACGCGCGCCTCGTGAATCCGGGGCGCGACATCACGGAGGGCGACGTGCTGGTGCGGGACGGCCGCATCGTCGCCACGGGCAACATTCCAACCGCAGTCGCTGCCGACGTGCGCGACGCCACCGTCATCGAGGCGCAGGGCCGGCTGCTCACGCCCGGCCTCATCGACCTTCACACGCACGGGGTGATGCACAGCCTCTACGAATCCGGCCCGGACGGCCTTCGCGCCGCCGCACGCGAACTCGGACGCTTCGGTGTGACGACCGTGCTGCCGACCATCGTCCCGCAGATTCGCGAGGGATGGCTGGAAAATCTCGCCGCCCTCGCCGCCGCCATTCCCGCCGTGTGCGAGGTCAACATTCCCGGCCTCCACCTCGAAGGTCCGTTCATGGCAATCGGCGGCGCGGCCTGCCCCACCCTGCCCGGCGATCTCGAGTTGTTGGAACGCATCCTCGCCGCCTGTGGTGGCCGACTCGCGGTGATGTCTCTCAGCCCCGACGCACAGAACATCGTGCCCGTCATCCGCCGTCTCCGCGAAAAAAACATTTCCGTTTTCCTCACACACACGCGCGCCTCCGTCGAGCAGACCGAAGCCGCGCTCGACGCCGGCGCGCGGCACGCCACGCATTTCTACGACGTGTTTTACCCCCCCGCCGAAACCGATCCCGGCGTGCGCCCCGTCGGTGCCGTCGAGGCGATTCTCGCCGACCCGCGCGCGTCCGTCGATTTCATCGCCGATGGCGTGCACGTGCATCCGACCGCAATTCGCGCCGCCGTCGCGGCAAAAACGTTTTCCGGCGTCATCCTCATCACGGACTCCAACATCGGCGCGGGCCTGCCGCCCGGCACCTACGACACGCCGTGGGGCTACCCCGTCCGCGTCTCGCCGGAAACCGCCGCTCGCCACGCGACGAAGCACACCCTCGCCGGCAGCGCCCTCACGATGGATCGCGGCATGGCTAATCTTCTCCGTTGGCTCGCTCTTCCGCCCGAGCAAATCTGGGCGATGGGCACACTGAATCCCGCGCGCATCCTCGGCCTCGCGGACAAAGGCCGACTCGAAGCCGGCGCCGACGCCGACCTCGTCCTGTGGGAAACCGATCTTCGCCCCGCGCACACGTGGGTCGCCGGAATTTGCACCTATGAAAAAACGCGCCCCTAAATTTTCCTACGCTCCGGCGGAGTTCATCCCGTTTCGTGATCGCGCCGTGATCGAGCGGGTCCGCAAAATCAAACGGGCCGACATCACCAAGCATTGGAATCCAAATTTCAAAATCACCGTGCTGCCCGGCGAGGACATCGAGTTCCTTTGGATTTCCGACATGTTTTTCCGCATCAAGACAGCGATGGATGCGGGAAAACCGCTCGTTATGATCACGCCGAACCCCTGGTCGCGCTACACGCGCCTCGCCTATCTCATCAACAAATTCCGCGTCAACTGCCGTCACCTGCACACGTTCAACATGGACGAATATGCCAACGAGAAAGGTGAGATCGCGCCCGAGTCGTGGGAGTTCGGGTTCATGCACGCATTCAAGAAATATTTCTGGTCGCAGATCGACGCCAAGCTCCGCCCACCGGAAAAAAACATCCAAGGCCCGAGCGACAAAAATATCAAAGTCTACGGCAAGATGCTCGCCGATCTCGGCGGTGCCGACATCTGCTACAGCGGACCGGGTTGGGCGGGACACCTCGCTTTCATCGATCCGGGCGCGCCTGAGTTTGCTGCCGCTACACTCGACGAGTGGAAACAGATGGGCCCGCGCGTCTGCACGCTGCACCCCCTCACCATCGCGCAAAATTCGTTGCACGGCAGCTTCGGCAGCAGCGGCGATCTCGCTGCCGTCCCGCCAAAAGCCGCCACGATTGGCCCGGCCGAAGTGATAGCGGCGAAACACCGCATAGACACACACGCCATCGGCGTCGGCGGCACATTCACCTCGTGGCAGCGCTTCACGACACGCCTCGTGTTGCACGGCCCCGTCACCCCGCTCGTGCCGGAGTCGATTCTGCAGACGCTCCGCACCGACGTGTGGGTCTCCGAATCCGCCGCCGCCGATATCGAGCCGCACTGGAATCTTGGGTATTGAAAGCCTCTTGCCTGCTTCCACTCCCGCGTTCTTGGCCCCCGAGTGCAGCGCTTGGTCGCTGACGGTGCCCCGTGTCGCGGAGATTGATTTGGCGGCCGCGCTGAGTTTGCCGGGCTGGCCCCCGACCGCCGCGGCCACGCTCGCGTTGCACCAAGGGTGGTCGCCGAAAGCAGAAGCGGAGTTTCGCGCCGGCCAAGTGTGGCTGGCCGCCACGCGCGATGCGTTGCTGGTTTTCGCCGAGTTGAGCGGCCTCCCCCGAGGCACGACGGCGACCGCCGACCACGAGCGACTGTGGGAACGCGGCGATGTGTTTGAAATTTTCCTCCAAGCGTTCGACGCCGGAGAGTATTTTGAGTTTCAAATCGCGCCCAACGGCTGCCTGCTCCAGCTCCACTATCCCGAAGCCGGCGCCCCGCGGAACGCCGGCATCGAGCGCTACGTGCGGCGCGATCGGCTGCTTGATGCGGCACAGGCGATCAACCTTGGAGCGAACTACTGGCGGCTCGCGGTTCGCGTTCCTACCGGCCCGCTACTGCGGGAGCAGCTCCGTATTTCCGGCGCCGAATGGCGGGTCGCTTTCTGCCGCTACGACTATCGCGACGACGGTCGCTTTGACCTCTCGTCTACGGCCGCGCTGACGCGTGCTGACTTCCACCGCATCGGCGAATGGTCGCGCGCATCCGTGCCCGGCGGATTTTCTCGTTCGGTAACCCCTACCCCACCATGACCTCCGCCTCCAAACTCCCCGCGCGTGCCTGGCAGATCGTCGCGCTGCTTTTTTTCGTCGGCCTGCTCAACTATCTCGACCGCGTGATGATCACGACCATGCGCGGCTCGCTGAAGGAGGCGATTCCGATGACAGACGCGCAGTTTGGCCTGCTCACCTCGGTCTTCCTCTGGATTTACGGTGTGCTCAGTCCGTTCGCCGGTTTCCTCGCCGACCGTTTCAGTCGCAGCCGCGTCATCATAGTTAGTCTGTTCGCCTGGTCGGCCATCACGTGGCTCACCGCCCACGCCACGACGTTCAACGAACTTCTTTTCGCCCGCGCCCTGATGGGAATCAGCGAAGCCTGCTACATCCCGGCGGCATTTGCGCTCATCGCCGATTACCACCGCGACCGCACCCGCTCGCTCGCGCTCGGCCTGCACAACGCCGGAATAATGGTTGGCTCCGGCCTCGGCGGTCTGGGCGGCTTGATCGCCGAACGCCACGGATGGACGCTCGCCTTTGAACTCTTCGGCATAGTCGGCGTCGTCTATGGCGCCGTCCTGATTTGGGGGCTCCGCGATCCCGTTCCGAACGCAGCCCCCACCGGTGCCATCGCTACACCCGTGCACTTCGGAGCGGCACTGGCGAGCCTGTTATCGCGCGGAGCTTTCCATCTCGTGCTCCTTTATGCCGCGCTCCTCGGGATCGCCGGCTGGGCGGTGGTTGGATGGATGCCAACCTACTTCAGCGCCCATTTTAAACTCAGCCAAGGGAGTGCCGGTATGTCCGCCACGGGCTATCTCCAAGCGGCCACTCTCGTCGGCTCCATCTTTACCGGTTGGCTCGCGGATCGAGTGAGCCGATACGGCGAACGGCAGCGAATCCTTGTCCCGCTGATCGGACTGAGTATCGCGGCACCCGGTGTTCTGCTCGCGGCCAACACCACCGTGCTACCCTTCGCTATCGCGGGTTTGATTATCTATGGCTTCACCCGCATCGCCGCCGATGTAAACATGATGCCCCTTCTCTGCCTAGTCTCCGACTCTCGATACCGCGCGACGGGTTACGGTTTGATCAACTGCTGCTCATGCCTAATCGGCGGGCTCACGATCTACGCCGGAGGCGCGCTGCGCGACGCGAATGTGGAGCTCGACAAGATATTCTCCTTCGCCGCCGGCGGGCTCATCTGCTGCGCGGGCCTGCTCGTCATCATCCGCCGCATCACAGCCCGGACCTCATCGCCATGAACGCCGTCCGCGCCCGGAGCTTCACCCACGCAGCTCTCGACCAACTCACGCGGGTGGCCAACTGGCCGCGCCTGCCACCCGAAATAAAACTCGAACGTGTGAGCGGAATCGCCGTCGATTCACGCGGACGCGTTTACGTCGCCCACCGCGGTGAGCACCCACTGTTGCGGCTGCATCCCGACGGCGCGCTCGACTGCGAAATCGGCGCCGAATTGATGCATAAATCGCTAGGCTACGACCTGCGCACAGCGACGCCCGTGCCGATGGAAGTGCGCCACTGGCTCCACGGCCTGCACCTCGATCCCTGGGACAACGTTTGGGTGACGGACGTCGGCCGCCACCTGGTGCGGCGGTTCAACGCGGATGGCGCCCTCACGCTCACCCTTGGAACCGACGGCGCGACGGGCTGCGATGCCACACACTTTTATCAACCGACGCACGTCTGCGTGCTGCCCACCGGCGATTTTTTTGTGACGGACGGCTACGGCAATTCGCGCGTCGCGAAATTCTCTGCATCGGGAAAGTTACTCTTCGCGTGGGGCACGCGTGGCACCGCACCCGGCGAATTTCATACGCCCCACGTTGCGACACTGACCAGTAGCGGCCTCCTCGCCATCTCCGACCGCGAGAACGACCGCGTGCAGCTCTTCGACCCCGACGACGGCGGGTTGCGCGCCGAGTGGCCCGGCCTGCACTCGGTCGACGGCCTGCACACTGCGCCAGACGGCACACTCTACGGCGCAGCCGGCCTCGACAGCGCGGTGATCGAATTTGCCCCCGACGGTCGTACCGCCCAAGTGTGGGCCGAGCCCGGCCTCTTCACCTACCCGCATGGTATCGGTGCCGATGCGAGCGGCGCACTCTACATCGCGGAAATATCCGGCGACCGCGTCCTCAAGCTGCAACGCAAAACACTACACTAGGGCAAAGCCGGTTTGACGGGAGCGGTCGGCAGGCGCCAACGGACGACGCCAACATGGTAGCGCCGGTGGGCGGGCACGCCTTTCGAGTAGTAAGCAGTGACGAGTGTGCTGTCCGCCAACATGACTGTGGACGGGTAACCGCCATCACGGAGCGCGTCGGAGGCATCAGGTGTATTCGTGGACCCCTCCAAGTCGACGAGACGCACGGGAGCGGACCACCCGCGCGCTTCGGGGTCGCCGATCCGGTAGGCGATGCCCCAGTCCCCATCGTTGCGCACGCCGTAGCTGAGCAGCACGCGACCATCGGGTAGCCGCGTGAGATCGGCGGGATGCTGCATGGGCAGGGTGAGTTCGCCCTCGGCCGCCCAAGTAGCACCCGCGTCCTTCGAGCGAAACGCGAAGAGCTGCTGGTTGAGCGCGCCGCCTCCGGCGTGATTGCCGGTATTGCCCGGGCCATAGGCCCGAGCGGCGGCAAAAAGATCGCCGTTGGCGAGGCGCAACCACGCGGTCTCGTTATGCACGCGACCACGGGAAACCTCGCCGCGTTTTTTCCATGTGCCACCATCGTCCGCACTCGTGAAAAACGAAAGTTCGTCGCGATACATCATCACACCGAGCGTGCCATCGGCGAGCGGGGCGATACGCCCGTAGGGGACGAAGCCTTGATCATTTTCCTGAGCGGGTGCGGTGACGGCGGAGAATTGCCGCCATGTCGCACCGCCGTCGCGGGAGACTGCCGGCACGGGATGGAGCGTATTCGCCTTGGTGAAATGTGTGCCCGGCGCACGCTTATCGTCGGCGTTGGGACGCCAACCAGCTGGCAGACGCTGATCCCAACCTCCAACCAGAGCAATGACGAGGCCGTCGGCGGCGACACCGCCCGCGTGGTTCATGCGGTTTTGCGTCGGACTGTTGGTCACAGGCACTCCGGCTTTCCGCCATGCGCGCCCATCGTCGGTGCTCTTCCAGAATTCCACCGCGCCCTCGGTAAACCCATGCAGCGGCACCGGCCAGATCAGGCAGCCGAGCGCGCCATCGGGGAGCACGGTGACGAGCGGCCATCCGCAGGCTTCGTCAATCGCGACGAAGCGTTCGTAAAGCGCGAGGCGGGGAAAGTTCTTCTCGGCCGAAGTCGCGGCACGTGACGACCCAAGCACAGCGAGAACGAGGGCCAGACAGGCAACGGCGTAGAGATTTTTCATGGTAACGGGCAGGGCTCAGGAAGCAGAAAGCCGAAGGCAAGCGAACCCTCCGGCCATCCCACTGGCGCAACCGGGATGAACGAACCACACTAGAACCGGTAAGTGGCCGAGACGGACAGGGTGCGCGGCGGGCTAGGGTCGATGAAATAGGCGTTCTGCGCACCGAGCGCATAGGCCTCGTCAAGGACGTTATCGAGATTCGAGCGCAGCAGCCAATGGCGGCCGATTTTATAGGAGGCGAAGAGATTCACGAGATTGCCGGGCTTGAGGCCCAACAGGGCCGGCTGGACCGCCGCACCGTTGATGTTGTAGGCACCGCGGGCCACCATGCGCCCGCTGATACGAACGAAACCCGCGCCGACGTTCAAACCTTTCAGAGCCCGATCGGCAAACTCATAGCGCCCGACAAGGCTGATCTGTTGGTCGTAGGAATTGGCGACTTTGGCGCCGGTTTGGTCGTTCACCTTACCGTGATAGTAGGTGCCGATGAACTGGAGATTCGGCAGCGGCGTGTAGGCGAGATCGAAGTCGAAACCCTTCTGTGTCGTCGACCCGATAGGCGCAAAATAACTGACGCCATCCGGGCGGATGCCGGCGAAAAACGACTGGTTGGTCAGTTCCAATTTATAGACCGAGAAGGTCGAGGAGAGCCGTCCGTCAAGCAGCGCGGTCTTGAAGCCGACTTCCCGCCCCTTGCCGACCGCGCTGGGGAGGAAGTTGAGGTTGATGTCGCGGGCGTTGGTCGGCGCGAACGTAGTGGATTCCATCGCATACAGCACCGCCTCCTTGGTGACATTGAAGACCACACCGTAGCGATGGAGATTGGCTTCACCCTTAGTCACCGTGGCGGGAGGCAGAGTCGCGAGGTTGGTGATGTTGTTAATCTTAATCTTACTCCGCGTGAGGCCGGCGACGAGCGTGAGGCGCTCGGGTATCACGTCGATGGTCTGCTGCGCGTAGGCGTTACCGCGGTAGGTGGTGGCGCGGGAACCCGGATTGGCGGGCACGGTATAATCGCTCGCGCGGGGAGCACGGATCAGATCCATGCGGGGGTTGGCGATGGGCACAGTAACGCTGCCGAAAGTGGGCGAAGCCCAGAACTTCGATTGGCTCTCCTCATCGCTGTAGCTCGCGCCAAACGTGGTCTGGGTGGCCATCGGGCCGAGGTGGTATTTGCCATTAACATCAAACTGCGCCACCGAGAAATCGAGCTTCTGATCATTGCGCCGTGCGGTGAGCGTCAGCGTCTGCGCGGGCCAGTTGAGGCCCCCAGCGTTGAAGACGATACCTGCAAGTCGGGAGAACCACCACCGGGTCGCGGCGACCTTCACGTCCCAATTTTCAGAAATTTTTTGGATCACGATTAACCGGTGCCCGCGTCGGTGAAAATTCTCCATCATGCCCACCGCGTAGTAGCCCTCGTCGCGCCCCGCACCCGTATAGAGGGAGCCATCGGGCTTGATGAAGCTATTGCCGGCAGGAGGATGATCGAGCTGCTGGTAGTCGAAGGCGTAGCGCACGACGGTATTCTTGTAGGCCATCTGAAGCGATGGATGGTAAACGCGGCGGTGATCGACCATGTTTTTGAAATAGCTCTCCCCTCCTTGGACCGCGCTCACGAAACGATAGCTGAACTTCACTTCGCCAAGACTGCCAATGGGGCCGGTCAGATCGGCCTCGCCGCGATAGGCGCCGTGTTGGTCGAAGCGCGCCTTAAAAGCATATTGCGGCTTAGCGAGCGGGCGCTTCGAAGTGGTAAGCACCGTGCCACCCAGCGAAGCGTTCAAGTAGAGGGTGGACGCCGGGCCGCGGAGCACCGTATAGGAATCGAGATTCACATTGTCCAAATAGGGCACACCGTCGGGCATTTCATCGAGCAGCGGATAGCCGATGCGGGTGCCGCGCATGGCGAATGACTCACCGGCAAAGAAATTGGAAACTCCAGCGAACTGGAGGATATTTGACGAATCCACCGCGCCGATGTCGTCGATCAAATCGCGCGTCACGAGCGTGACAGCCTGCGGAATTTTCAGGAGCGACTCGTTGGTCTTAAAGCCAGTCGCCGAGTTGGTGGATGTGTAGCCGCGGCCCTGTGTGGTCCCAACCTCGAAGGCCGACATCACGATGCGGTCGTCGTCAGCCGGGGCGGTGGGTGCAACCCTTGGGACCGGGGCGGTGGCGGTTTGCGCTGAGACGACGGAAGCGGCGACCAAGATGGCGCACACGACAGGCATCCGCCGACGGGCGATAGAGGGAATTATTTTCGAGGTCATTGGTGGGATGGAGTTGGTGGCGAGGTCGCCAATAATGTATACATATGAATACGAACCTCAAATCAGGTCAAGTCCTATTGGAACGGGCCGAATCTAACTCTGTGCGGACCTCGAAATGTCGGCATTACCCGCGCTACGAGCACTAGCTCTAATCGCAAACAAAGGTCTCCCGCGTTCGCGGCGGTAGCACGAAAACCCATCCGAATAGGCGAGTTCGTCTGGCGTCAGTTCGCGCATCAGAAAGCCACACTCCCCTCGCACCCTTAGGCGGAGGCTATGATCGATGATGTCTTGAATGTGCTGAAGCATCGCGTCCCGGGCTGCCGCGGCGGCAGCCCGTTGATTGACATCGAAGATCGCGCGATGGCTCAAGAATATCTCGCGGCGGTGCGAGTTGAGTTCCTTCCTCTCCTGTCGCGCGCTCCGTGCTCGTCGAACCGCTGGGCCCGAACACGACACGGTTGAAGCGGTGGAGTCGCAGGATCTCCCTTTTTCATAAGGTCGGTTCCTTGCGGCCGTGATTACCTCGCGATATGAGTGATGGTTTGAACGATAGCGGGAGATCAACGCGGAGTGCTCCAAAGTCGGCGCAAGTCGCGGACGACGGCTTGAGCGTCGAGCCACGTGTCACCAAAGCAGCTCAGGCCGTAAGCCGGTGCGGCGTTTCCAAACTCGGGGACGGCGAGCACCGGCGCTATCGTCGACTGGGTTTTAAGATAGGCAAAAAGCGCAGCCGAGTAAGCCTGCCATTCGCGATACTCTGGCGTGCGACGGCCGCGGGCATCGAGCACGGGAATCTGGCAGTGGTGCCCATTGAACGGACGCAGGTGAAACTGGGTCGCCGCCGCCAGGAGCGCCGCCGGTTCGCGCAAACGATCCCACAGCAAATCCTCGCGCAGGTGCCGCACTACGGCAAAGTGCGAATGATCGAGGCAGAGCGGCAGAGTCGCGCCGGTCGCTTTCGCGTAAGCGTCACACAACGCGAGTGTCGCCTCAGGGGTCTCGGTGAATGTGTCACGATGCGTCTCGATGGCGAACGGAAGCGCAAGGTCGCGCGCGACCTCGCGAATGCGCACAGCGAGTTTCACCGCCTCGGCGAGCGGCGTATCGTAGTCGCCAAGTTGAACATCGATCGCGAGTGCGCCGAGTTCCTTGGCGCACGTGAGGGCCACCTTGACCTTCGCGGGAGCATCAAGACTCGTGACGGCGAGATAGCGCAGGTCGCCGCGCTCCGCCAGCTCGGGATGCGGTGGAGAAAAAACACCCTCGAAACCCGCGTCGAAAATCACCGCGAATTTTTTCGCCCACGACCATTCGCGACGGGGCGTCGGATATTGTCGCAACGACCAGAGCGACGCGAACAGCCACAGCGCGCGTTGCGGGCTTGGCCGTTTTTCGGGACTACGATTTCGCATAAAACGCCAGCTTTTCCTCATCCACCGTCACACCGAGTCCCGGCTTGTCGGGCACGGTCGCAAACCCATCGCACACTTCGATTGAAGTGGTAAACAATTCTTCGCGGAAAGGATTCTCCACGCGGTCGAGCTCGAGCATCGGCGTCTCCGTCGTGCGGGCCCATGAGGCGTCGGGCAGCAGCGACAGCAGATGCGTCGATGCCGCGATCACCAGCCCGCCGGCCCAGCAGTGCGGCATACACGTGATGCCCCACAACCGCGCAAGTTCCGCCACGAACAGACACTCGCCTATCCCGCCGGCGAGCGCCACGTCTGGCTGCACGATGTCCATCGCTCTCCGCGCGATCGCCTCCTTGAACAGGCCGCGCGAAGTGAGCCCCTCGCACGCGGCGATAGGGATATCGAGTTTGTCGGTCAACCTTTCATAGCCCGCGTAAAGCGTGGTGCTTTGCGGCATCGGCTCCTCGAACCAATAATAGTCAAGTTGCTCGAGTTCCCGCCCCATCTTAATCGCAGTGCCGAGGGTGTAGGCGCCGTTGCCGTCGGCCATCAGTTTGATGTCGGGCCCCACCGCTTGGCGCACAGCCGTCGCCGCCGCTAGGTCGTCGCGGATCGACTGTCCGCCGATCCGCATTTTGAGCGCCCGAAATCCCTGCGCGACGAGCGCGGTCGCCTCGCGGGGATAAAAATCGGCCGGGGTTTCCCCTTCGATGTAGTTCATCGCCGACGCGTAGACCGGCACGCGGGAGCGGAGGCGGCCGCCATAGAGTTCCGCCACAGGCAGGCCCAGGGCCTTGCCGCGCAAATCGTCGAGTGCGATGTCGACACCGCCGAGCGCAACGCCGTTGCCAAAATTCTGTCCCCAGAGATCGCGCCACGTCGCGCGATGCGTCCGAGGATCGCGCCCGATTAGGATCGGCGCATACTGCTCTTCAATCACGTTGCGCACGCCGGCAAACGCCACCGTCTCGCCCCAGCCGCACACGCCCTCGTCGGTTTCGAGCTTGATGATCAGTGTGGTCCGCACGCGGTAAAGAAACGTCGAGGGTCCGCTCGCGCGGGACATCGGATGCTTCAGGAGAAACGTTTTGACGGCGGTGATTTTCATGGAGGACAAAATATTTTTAACTGGCCGTCGCACCCGACTCGATGGTCCCGGCGAATCGCATTTTGATGCCGTTCTCACCACTGACTCCGATCACATGTGCTCCGAGCTGTTGAAAGCGCGTGTCAGCAAGGCCGGTGGGAAGTCGTCCGGCGACCGACGCCGCGCCGCTCTGCGGATCCAAGCTGAAGATCGTCGTCTCGAATTTATCCGTGTAGCCGCCGATCAAAAGAAACCGGCCTTCAGCTACGAGCCCGCACGCGCCGCGGACAGGGACCGGTAGGCGACCCAGCGCAGACCAAGCGTCTGCCGCCGGATCGTAGGCGAAAATTTCATCGAGATTCCGCACGCTGCCTTTCTCCGGGGTGCAGCCGCCCACGACGACAATCCGCCCGGCGAGGGCGCCGACGGCGGCACCGAAACGAACCGGCCCCGGCATCGGTGCTCGAGCTTCCCACGCGTGACCCGGCTTCGCGGCCCACAACGTCGGCGTCGCGGAGGCAAAGTCGGTTCCCGTTCCCGAGAGCCCGCCCAGCAAATACATCGCGCCGCCAAACGCCACAATCGCCGCGGAGCGCCGCGGCGCGGGCAGTTTCATCGCCAGCAGCGCGTGCCAGGAGTCGTGTTGAAAAATCCACGCCGAAGACTCGGCTGCGCCGTCCGCGCCGCCGCCGAAAACATAGAGCGCGCCGGCGTGGGCAAGCGCTGCCGCATCTCCGCGCGGCTGAGGAAGCGGCGCCACCGAATACCATCGGTTGGTGAGCGGGTCGAACGCATCGGTGCGCTCACTCCAAAATTTTTTCCCATCGCGCCAGTAAGTGCCGCCGGCCACCAAGATTCGCCCGGCCACCACCCCGGTCGCACAACCCGCGCGCGGCAGCGGCAACGGTGCGCGTTCCCGCCACGCGAACAGATCGATCGTCGTCCGGGCGGTCGACGGAGGATTCATGTCGCGGGTTTCGCTTCCATCCGCTTCAGCGCGGCATTCACCAGCCAGAGCGTGAGGCCGCACAGGAAAACGCCGATGCCTGCCACCGCGAGCACGAAGACAATACTGACCTTCGCGTCGCGCAACGCGCCCACACCGTAAATCGCGAGGCCGCCGCAGATCGCCGTGAAGCAATTGAGCACGCCGAGCGCGGTGGCACGGTAACGCGCATCCACCACAAGGCAGATAATCGGCATCATGTTCGCACCGAGAAACCCTTCGGCCAGGCCCCAGAGCGCCAGACTCAGGATCGTAAAGATGAGGAGAGGCGAGGCACCTGTCATCCAGAACGCGGGTGCGGCGAGCAGGAAGCCGAGCGCGGGGATGATGGTGCGGGCGCGCGGATTCGTCGCACTCCAGCGGTCGGACCAGAGGCCACCCGCAAGCAGACCGATCGTCTGAAAAACGTAGACATAGCCGAGCGCGGAAAATCCCGCCGCGCCCTGCCCCATCGCGAACTGTTCGCGCAGGTGCGTCGGCATCCAGCCGATAATCATCCAGCCCACCGCGCCCTGCAGGCACCAGCAGGCGATCACGAAATAAAAGGGCCCGGTAGAGAACAAGGTCGAGAATGCGTCCGCGAGCCGGATTTTCGCGAGTTGCGCGGGCGACACCGAGGGACTGACCGCAGGGATCGGGCCCGCGAGTTCGCGCGGCGCATCGCGGAGAAAAATGAAGAGCAGAAGCCCAAAGACGAGGTTGGGCAGCCCGATCACCGTGTAAGCGTAACTCCAGCCGTGCTTCTCCGCGAGCAACCCGCCCAGGCCGCCGACCGTCGAGCCCAAGATCAGGCCCGTCGTGTGCAGTCCCGCAGCGAAAGCGCGTGTCGAGCCCCGGTGATAATCGATAATGAGGGCCACCGCCGCGGGAATGTAGAACGCCTCGCTCAGGCCGAGCAGCGCGCGGAGCGCCAAGAATTGCTCAAAAGTTTTCGCATACGACGTCATCCATGTGATTGCCGACCACGCGAAGAGGCTCGCGACCACCACCAGCCGCCGGCTGAAGCGATCAGCAAAAAAACCGCCGAACGGACTGGCCAGCGCATACACCCAGAGGAATCCCGACGTGAGCAACCCGAACTGCGCCTCGGTCATGGGAATTTCCTCCATGATCGAGCCCCGCATCGTGGTGAGCATCGTGCGGGTGAGATAGTTGGAGGCTCCTGCGAACCAAAGCAGCAGCACCGTCGTCCACGCTCCCGTCGGCAACGCGGTGCGGGGTCCGACATTTTGGGTGGCAAGGGGAGAGGACATACGCGTGGGTAAACTTGCTCGCTCAGGCGAGCGAAACGAGGCGGTTATCCCGCGTCGAGGCGAGCATCGCGAGGCAAACGGCCAGGCCATCGCGGCCATCTTTGCCAGTCGCACCGCGCATCGGTTTGCCGTGGATGCCGTCAATCAAGGACTGGATCTGATCGTAGTAGGCCTGCATGCGTCCGACCTTGAACGCCGCCTCGGGATCGTCGGGTGCGACCACGGGCTGGGTGCTCGCCAGCCGCCAGCCTTTTTCGCGATCAGTCTGGTGCATCGCGCCGAATGCATCGATATCGAGGCTGCCCTTGCTGCCGACAATGCTGAGCCGCGCCATCTCGCCGTGATAGTCGCCATGGGAAGCTTGGGTCGTGTTCACGGAGCAGATCGCACCGTTGGAAAACTCCACGATGCCGACCGTCGTGTCCTCGATCGCGCGGTCCGGCGTAAATGTCCGACAAAAGCCCGCGACGCGCACCGCCTCCGCGCCGGTGATCCAGCGAATCGCGTCAATGCCATGCGGCAGCCCGTCGATCACAAAACCGACGGCGTCAGGCTGGTTGACCCAGCCGGTCTTGTTGCCGCCGAAATTTCCGACGTTGGCCAACTGACGGATCATCGAGAAGTGCATGCTCTGCACTTGGCCGATTGCGCCGGACGCGACGATCTCGCGAGCCTTCGGCACGTTGATGCGGAAACGAAGTGTGTAGCCGGTCGCAATGACGAGCTTCCGTCCCGCCGCGGCCGTGAGCATCGCGTCGCAGTCCTCGAGCTTCGTCGCCATTGGTTTCTCGATCAACAGGTGCTTGCCCGCTTCGAGGGCGAGCATCGCTTCGCGGTAATGGGCCGCATGGGGCGTGGCGATGACGATGGCGTCGATGTCCCGCCGAGCCACCAGCCCCTCGAGCGTAGGTTCACACACAGCGCCGAGCCGTTGTGCCAGGCCCGCCGCGCGCGTGCCGCCCCAGATGGCGACGAGCTCCGCGGTCGCGCCAAGATGCTTGATCGCCTCGGCGTGGGTGCGCCCCATGTAGCCGGAGCCGGTGATGCCAAAACGGATTTTGTTCATGGTTTGAAAAACGGGATTCTCGCGCGGCACTTTATTCCCAGATCGTAGAGCGGTCGATCGACGCAATCGTGCGGCGACCGAGCACAGCCATCGCCAGGAGCAATTCCTGTCGCAGCACTTTGACGACGTGCGCCACGCCCTCGGCACCACCGACCGCGAGGCCATAAACGTAGGGTCGGCCGATCTGCACGGCGGCCGCGCCAAGCGCGAGGGCCTTCACGACGTCGGTGCCGCGCCGGATGCCACCGTCGACGATTACCGGCACGCGGCCGTCGACCTGCCGCACGATGCGCGGGAGCGCCTCGATTGTCGCGGGCTGCGTATCGAGACAACGCCCGCCGTGATTCGAGACGATCACGCCATCCGCACCGGACTTGATCGCCAGCTCCGCGTCGGCCGGATTCATGATGCCCTTGAGCAGCATCGGCATCTTTGTCAGCGAACGAATCCACTCAATGTCGCGCCACAGCAGAACCTGCGCGCGCACTTCATCGAGCGTGACGGTCGTCGGCGGCTCCGTGATGCCCACATAGTGCGGATGGCCGACACCCGGCGGATAGACAATCGGCGTGCGATTCTGGCGATTGCGCGGGCCGTCGAGCGGACTGTCGACCGTGACGCACAAGACTTTCGCGCCGGCCGCCTCGACGCGCTGGATTAGCGCCTTCGCGAGCCCGCGGTCTTTCGCGATGTAAAGTTGAAACCAGATCGGTTGCGTGGCGACACGCATTACGTCCTCGACGCTCGTGTTGGCGCCGCTACTGAGCACCATCGTCGCCTCGGCCAGACCCGCGCCGCGCGCCGTCGCAAGTTCACCGTCGGGATGCACGAGCCGGTGATTCGCCGTGGGCGCGAGCAGGATCTGCAGCGAGAGTCGTTGGCCGAGGATCGTCGTCGAACAGTCGAGGTCAGAAACGTCCTGGAGCACGCGCTCCTGCAGGCGAATCTCGCGATATTTTTCACGATTCCAGCGGATCGTCAGCTCGTCCGCCGCTCCGCCTGCGACGAAATTGTAGACAGACTCCAACATCAACGGCTGCGCCGCGGCCTCGACATCGTCGAGACAGAGGAGGTCGGTGAGATTGGATTTCGACGCAGACACGGGAGCGGCGGACGGCGTGGCGGCGGAGACCTGGCGCGCGCTAGCGGCAACAGCGCCTGCGCCGAGCGTGCCGAAAAATTCTTTTCGATTCATGGGGAAGATTCATTTTAGCGTTTTCAGATAGGCGATGAGAAGGCCGCGTTGCGCCGCATCCGGGAGCCCGGGATAGGGCATGGTGTTGCCGGGCAGCGCAGCCTGCGGCTCGGCGAGAAAAGCGTCCAGCGTGGCCTCGTTCCACACGATCTTCGCGTGTTGAAGCGCACGACTGAAACGAAAACCTGGCGCGGTTCCCGCCTTGCGACCGAAGACGCCGCGCAGATCCGGGCCGGTGCGCGTCGGCTGGTCAGGCGCATGGCACGCGGCGCAGGCGGCGAACACCTTGCGGCCATCGTCGACCGCCGGCTCCGCCGCAACGAGTGGATGTCCGAAAAACATGAGGGCGATGACACGCTGCTTTGCAGTCATCACAGCCTCCCGGGTTTGCTGACGTAACGCGCGAGATCGTCGCCGAGCCGCAACGCCAGCGCAGCCAGCGGTCCGGTGGGATTGTGGCCGGAGTTGTGGGCAAACACGGAAGCGCCCGCGACAAAAATATTTTCTGCCTCCCAATGCTGCAGCCGCGGCGACACGACGCTCGTCGCCGGGTCCGCGCCCATGATGGTGCCGCCGGTGACATGCGAGCCCTGGTAAAGACGCGTGTCGAACGGGGCCGTGCGCGGAAGCGCGGGCCCGACCAGTGTCGCGCCCATCGCGCGGGCGATCTCGTGGGCGCGCGCAGTGCAGTGCGCGGAGGCGCGCTGTTCGTTTTCACGGAAATCGAAAGTCAGCCGCAGCAGCGGCTCGCCGTAGAGGTCCGTGTAGTCGGGATCGAGGTCGAGAAAATTTTCGCGGTGCGGATAGCAACTGCCCTGCACGCCGATCGCGCAGGCGTGAGCATACCAGTCGGCGTTCGCCTGTTTCCACCGCGTGCCCCAGCGCGGTGTGTCGGGCGGCAAACGGCGCGAAACGATGGGCCGGCCCGAGGTGACGTTCATCCCGATATACCCGCCGCCAAGAAAACCGAGCCCGGCGTGGTCGAAGTTGTCGTCGTTAAACTCGTCGATGATCGTGCCGGTGCAGCCGGCCGCCAGAAACGGGTTGATCCAGCGATCACGGAAAAAAATGTTGATGCCTACATTAGCCTGGAAACAGAAATTTTTTCCCACCGTGCCGCTGCCCGTCGTCGAATCGTAGCGCGGTCCGATGCCGCCGGCGAGCAGCAGCTTCGTGTTGGTCAGCGTAAATGCGGCGAGCACGACCGCGTCCGCGGGTTGGAAGCATTCCTCCCCGGTCGTCAGGTCGAGGTAACGCACGCCGCGGGCGCGCGCGGTGTCGCGATCATGGTCGACGGCGAGCACGTGACAGTGCCGCCGCAGCTCGAAGCGCGGCTGCTGCTCGAGCCACGGGTAGAGCAGCAGGTCCGGCGTGCCCTTCGCGTTCGCCTCGCACACGAAGCGATCACAGTGGCCGCAATACTGACAGGCGCCGAGACGCATCCCGTCGGGATTCACGTAGGCGCCGGTGGAGTTGGCGGCGGGAGAAGGGAAGGGCCGGTAGCCGAATTTACGCTCGACGGTCTCCTTGAAAATTAGGCCGGCCTCCGTAATCTCCAACGGTGGCTGCGGATACTCGTGCTGCCGCGGTGCCTCGAACGGATTGCCGCCGGGCTGGAGTTTTCCGCGGAGATTTCCGGCGCGACCGGCGACCCCGAAAAGTTTCTCGAACAGATCGTAGTAGGGCTCGAGCTCGCCGTAACTGACGCCCCAGTCCTGCAACGGCATGTCGGCAGGAATCGCGGCGCGGCCGTAACGGCGCTCAAAATGGGAACGCAGCGCGGTGTTATATTCGGCCCAGCGCCATGTCTGGCCGTTCCAATGATTGCCTGCACCGCCCACCCCGGAGCCTGGCAGAAACGCACTGAGGCGCCGCATCGGGCGCGACAATTCCGCACGCGACCGGCGCAAGGTGTAGGTCTCGATCGCGGCATCCTGCGCGAGGCCGGTCCGCACATCCCAGCGCAATTCGTCGCGCTGCGTGGGCAATCGTCCCTCGCCGCCGCGGCGGTAGTCGCCGCCCCGCTCGAGCACCACGGTCTCCACTCCGTGGTGCGCGAGTTGCCGCGCGATCAGACCGGCGGCGAGTCCGCCGCCGACGATGACAACAGTGCGGGAGGGGAGCGTTTTCATCGCGGCAGTCGCCTAATATCGCGCGAGGGCGACGCCTCAGCCGAAATCCTCCATCGATTTCGGCGTCGCCGCGCCCGGATAGGGCTGGCCGCGATACTTAATCATGTTGAGCCCGTTGACTGCGGGCAGCCCGGGATAGCCGAGCATTTTCCAAAACACTTTGTCGCGATTCCCGCCGTAGATCGGATCCGCGAAACAGGCCTGCACGAAGAGCGGGTAGACGAGCTCGTTGAACCATTCGGCGAGCGAGAGGCGCGCGTCCTCCACTTTGCCCTCGGCCAGCCCGGACAGGAATGTATCGGCGTCGGTGGCGGAAAGTTCCGCGAAACTGGTTCCGTGCAGGCGGCGGCAGGCGGAGTCGGCGGCGAGGAGCCCGATTTTGAAAAAACGCTCGGGCGTCAACGGCAGCTGGTAACCGTCCTCCGGCCTCCCCGGTCGCAACGGCCCGCGCAGGTAGAGCCGCTCGCCCCGGCCGAAGCCGCCCGCGAGTTGACGGTCGATGAAGATCGCCAGCCCGCACTCGACCCCGCGTGGCGTGAGCGCGTCCGCCGGGCACATCGCGTCGACCAGCGCCTCGACGAACGCCGCCTCGTCCGGGCCGAGAAAGAGCCAGCCAGGCGCGGGCGCGGCGGCGGCACCGCTGGGCGTGCCTGTCACTTCCGCGCGCGGCGGCTCGGCCGCGGCGCCGCTCATCGGCAGCGACGCGACCCCCGCGGCCAGTGCGGCGTGGCGGAGGAATTCACGGCGACCGGTTGACGACATAGGCTCGGGCATCATCGAGGTTGAGCTGGCCCGGCAGTGCGGCCGGCCGCAGGCAGTCTCAGCCTCACTCAGAAGCTGTAACCGGCATGAAACGTGAAGCTGCGCCCGATGTTGGTCTCCACGAGCGTAGCCGAGTTGATGGCCTGCGGGGTGAGGCCGTCGAAAACGTTCTCGAGCTCGAGCTTGAAGAACCAGCGCTTGTCGAGAGTGTAGTTGACGAAGAGCTTCGCGATGGGATCCGACTTGTTCGTGATGAAGGCGGGCTTGCCGACATAGGTGAGCGCGGCCGTGCTGGTCACGCGTCCCGAGGTTTTGTAGATGCCACCGCCGAAGGAGAGGCCCTTGGTCGGTCCGTCGCGGAAAAAATATTTCCCAAAAAGGCTGACCGTGGATTTGTAGGCGTCGTCCACCGGGTTGCCCGCCTGATCCTTGACGCGGCCCGAGTAGAAATTGGCGACCACTTCGACGTTCTTGGAAAAGGCGTAGGCGATGTCGCCGTCGAAGCCCTTCGCGCGCGTCTTGCCCAGCGGCGTGACGTAGGTGCGGCCGTCGGGCAGCACGCCGCCGAACACGCTCAGGCCGGTGGTCTCGAGGTCGAAGACGGAGACGGTGGTGTTAAGCGTGCCCTCGAGCAGGCTGAGCTTGACGCCGAGTTCCTTGCCGTCGCCCGAGGCGCCGGGCGCCGAGCTGCCGTCTTGCAAAATCGCCGTGGGACTGCGGGGAAGCTGCGTGTTGGCCTGCATCGCGAAGACGGCGATTTTTTTGTCGAGGAACTGCGCGACCACGCCGAAGCGGTGGAGGTTGGCATTTACCCCGACGATAGTTCCGGTGGTGCCGGCGGCGAGGTTCGGGATGTTGGAGGTCTCGTCCTTGAACTTGGCAATACCGCCGACGAGCAGGAGGTGATTGGGGATGACCTCGGCGTTTTGCTGGAAATAAAAGTTCGAGAACTCGCTGCGGACGCGGCTGCCGGGGTTGGCTGGCGCGATGTAGGAGTTGAAGGGCAGCACCGGCAGCGTGTTGACCTGGGGGTTGTCAATCGGCCGCACGGCAAAGCGATTGCCGATGCCGCCAAAATCATTGTTCGTCCAGAGCTTGGTGGTGGCCTTCTGCGCCGCGATGGTGAGGCCGAGCGTGCTCTGCATTTTCAGCCCACCAAGTTCGTAGCGCCCGTTGGTGTCGTAGGAGAGCGAGGCGTTTTCCAGGAGGATGTCGTTGCGGCGATTGAAAAAGCTGATGGTGCGCGTGTCCCAGTTAACTCCGCCGGTGGGCAGCACGATGCTGCCGGTGCGATGCACCTCGTTCCAGTCGAGGCCGAGGCGGCTCTCCCAGTTGCGGGAATAGCGGTGCGTGACGATGCCGCGGAAGCCGTTGTGCTCATGGGTCTCGGATGCGCCCGGCGGCAGGAAGAGGCTGTTCTCGCGACCGACGCCGATGAAAATCCGGCCGTTGGGCTTCAGCACGCCGGTGGGATTCGAGGGCCGCGTGATTTTTTGATAGTCATAGGCCAGCAGCACACTGGTGCCGTCGCCGTCCCACTGGAAAGAAGGGTGCAACATTTCCCGATTCTCCTTCGTGTTGGTGAAGTAGGCGTCCCCGCGCGTAAGGCCGCCGATCAGGCGGTAGTTGAGCTGACCCGTGCCGACCTTGCCGATCGGGCCGGTCGTGTCGCCTACCACGCGGAGCAGTCCATAGTCGGTGATGCTGGTCCTGATCGAACTCGCCTGCTTCGGCTGAGGGCGCCGAGTGGTCTTGTTGATGACGCCCGTGAGCTGGGAATTGGGATAGAGCAGCGCGGCCGGCCCGCGGATAATCTCGATCGAGTCGATGAACACATTGTCCATGTAGACCGTGCGGCTGATTTGCCCGTCGACCACCGGGTAGGTCGAGAAGGCGTTGCTGCCGCGCAGTTGGAAAAGCTCGCCGCCGAACTTGGGCACGCCGCCCACGTAGACCAGCACCTTGGCGAGGTCGAACTCGCCGATGTCGTCGATCAGGTCGCGCGTGACGACGTTGATCGCCTGCGGGATGTCGACGAGGTTCTGCCGGGTCTTGAACGGCGTGGCAGTGGTGGCGACGTAGCCCTTTTCCTCGGTCGAGACGACCTTATAGGCGGACATCACCGTGGCGTCCTCGGCAGGAGCGGCGGTAGGTGGCGCACTCTGCGCGGCAAGCGCGGTGCCGATGAGAAACGAGACAACGAGAACACGCCCGAGGGCGGAAGTAGCATGCGGGATTGCTGAGTTCATTGGTTTTTTTGGGGACTGGGAATGCTGAAGCTGACCGTAGATGATCTGAAATTGCGGAAACTCACTCGCCTCATTCGTGCGAACCTACGACGCAGTTTCTCCGCCCGTTCAGATCGATGGCAGTGGTGTGGCGGTGGCCGGCAAGGATGACTTCATCGTCGATTTTCATGCAATTTCGAATCGAGGGGTTCTGCCGACCACGAGCGAAACTAGAACGAGCCCTTTACGCCGAGGGCCCACAAGGCTCCCGACGTTTGGAGCAGCGTCATTCGCGCAAAGCCCGGCGTATCGGACGCCCAGACGCCGCGATTCTGCGGTGCATCGAACATGTTGCGGACATCGAAGTAGACGGTGTAGTGTTTGCTCAGCGTATACGACACCGACCCATCGACCTTCTTTTGAGGTGCGAAGTAGGCATAGCTGTTCGCCCGGACGGTGGTGCTTTCCGCGGAAATGCCCGTGCGCCGCCAACCGACATAGTTGAAACGCAGGTCAACGCGGACCTTTCCCCGGGTATAGCTGACCCCACCGCTCGCCGTCTTCGGGCTGAAGTTGGTAAAGTCATTCGCGGAAGGACCCTTCACCGCCATCAACGCCATGTTGCCGAAGACATCGAACCCTCGTGCCGCGGGCAACAGTGCGCCCAACGACTGCCGGTAGGTGAATTCAGTGCCCTCGACCCTAGCGTCCCCTCCATTTCGAAGCTCGGACAAATCATATCCAAGATATTCGTCGGAAAGCCCGATACGCGCGAGGGACTCCGAGGTCGCCTCCGAGGTCTTGCGGACAAAGAATCCCGAGACCTCTTTCCGGAACAAACTGACTGATGCGGTCGCTCCGTTCCACCGGTAGAACTCTGCCGTCAAGTCGTAGTTGTTGGCGGTCCATGGGGCGAGCCGCGTATCGATTATCGAAATCAGCGGATGGGCGGTCTGGCCGGCCGTGGGAGTGGCAACCGTTATGCCCGGGATGATGTTGGCCAGATCAGGTCGGCCGATCGTCTTGGCATAGCCGGCGCGAAACACCACGAACTCGTTGAGCGTGAAATTCGCATTCGCACTGGGATAGTAGCCGTGATACTTGTTCTCCGAATGAGTGCCCAGCGGGATATACTGCAGTTTAGCCAGTTGTAGGGCATCGCCCGCCACGCGGATGGGCTGCCCGGCCGCATTGAGAATCAGTTTGCCATTCACGTCTTTCTGATAGGTCGCCCGCAAATCGTTGCGCACGCCACGTCCGTCATCGCGGGTTTCCTCCAACCGCACGCCGCCCACCAGTAGCAGTCGATTGCTGAGGAGCTTCACGTCCGCGCGCGCATACGCAGCGCTAACTGTCTCTTCAAGCTGCTTGTAGGCGTTGGCGTCGTTGGTCCATCCGGAAGCCTCGTTCTTAACAAACAACTCCGGCCTTTGGTCGTAGAGCCCCTTGATCTTGGCTGAGCTGAGATAGCGAACAAACACCGGCTGGCCGGTCACATCCTTATACATCGTGTGGGTCGACTCGCCTTCCGAAATCAGATCGTAATTTCCGGCCACGCGCGCGGCATTTCCACCAGGAGGCGCAAAGGCCCATGTTTGGGCCCCTCCCCGGTCATCCTTCTTTTGCTGAGTGATCGCGCCGCCGACTTTAATCGTGACGGGAATGCGCTGGGACAACTCGCGTGAAATGTTGAGATACGCGCTATTCAACTTGTCGTCGACCCACCGGGCACCGGAGGTAAACGAATCTAGCAGGTAGTTATCACCATTAAATATATCGACCGGTTTTCCCGCAGCATCCGTCGCCGAAAATTTGGCCATCGGGCGCGAAATTCCCCCGTTGTAGAAGTCCCCGCGGATGCGAAGGGCAGTCAATGTGTTGTTGGGCTGGACGGTTCTCAGCGTCGCGTTGACGGCATTGACGAAACCGTCCTCCATGTCCCGAAAGTCAAACCGGCCGCTGGAGTGGCCCAGGCCGCTGTCGATAGTAAACATTTTCCCGCGGTATTTGTGGGTGAGCGAGATCAACTCCAGGTCCTTGTATTGGTTATTGTTTCCCAAGGAGCCGGTTCCCATGACTCCGGTGTTGTTGGTGTTCTCCGTGAAGGTCGGCCCGCCGGTCGCGGCGGCCCCGAAGTTTGCGTAGAGTTGATTTCCACGCACACCGCTGCGCTGGTTCGCATATGAGTAGGCCGCGGCGAATGTATTATCCCTCAATTTCCATTCGACCTTGGCGGCAGCCGATGCCTTTTCCTCCCGCACCTGCGTTGGAGCGATCCGGTAGACATTCATGGTGAGCTGCTTTTGATTCCAGCCCGGATAAATGGATGGCCAGTCTCCATATCGACTCGATTTAGATAGCGACAGCGTGACCCCCAGCGAATCGTTGATCGGCCGCAAATACGACAGGTCGAATGACGGCTGGATCCGGCCAACGCTGATCTTACCATCAACTCCGTGATTACCACTGAACCCAGAATCGGCGCCTTGATTCTTGAAACCGCCTAGCGCGGAGTAAGTGCCGAACACATTATAATTGAGCTGCGGCGTCTTGCGGCTGAACGCTGTCTTGGTCACAAGATTGATGCTGCCACCCACCGCGTTGGCGGGAATGTCAGGTGTCGGGGTCTTTGAAATCTCAATGCGGTCGATGTTGCCCGGAGCCACCAAGCCGAGGTCAACGGCGCGGGATCCCAAGCTGGCGGTCGCAAACTGCGCGCCGTCGGACAGGATAAGTGTGCCCGAGGATGGCATGCCGCGGATGGCAACATCAGCGGGCGACTGGGGATTCTGGCCCATCACCAACCCGGGAGTATATTTGAAATACTCACCCAAGTTACCCTCCCCTCGGTTCAAGTTTGCGGCGATGACCGTCTTGATATTGGGCGCCATTCGTTGTTCCTGCATGGCCACCCCCTCTTGGGATAGTTGCGTGGCCTCCACGGTAAAAGCTTCGAGTCGAAGCACATCGTCCAGCATGATATCGCGACGCACAATCGACCCAGCGGAAACCGACAGATCGATCTTTTGCGGCGTTAGTCCACTGTAGGTGACGTCCAAGTTTCTCATTCCAACGGGAACACGACTAATCCGGTAAAAGCCTTCTTCGTCGGTGTAAGTTTGGAGCCCTGTCCCGACGACGCTCACGACCGCGCTGCGGAGGGCATTCCCAGTGGTCTGATTGAAAACGCGACCCTCAACAGTGCCCGTCGCGTTCAGAACTGTCACATCGGCCCCGAACGTTTGCGCGTGCCCGGACCAGACCGTTATGGTGGCGGGTGCCGTGACGAGGAGGAAGCGAAGAAAGCTAACCAAGACTGATATTTTCATGATATACGTCGGATGTGGTTTACAACGCGGCGCTGGCGAAGTTCACTCCGACCGGTGCCGTGCAGGTGCTCCCTTAATGGAAAATTGCTCATGCTCGTCGGCGCGGTGTTTTCCTTCAGCGCCGTGCCGTTGAGCACCTTGTTTCACATAAACGGATGCGCTCGCCGGTGAGATGCTCGCAGCAACGCAAATCAGGATCCACGTGTCCAAGGGCAGCACGGTTCACGTTTCTCAATCCACGAGATTCGTTTACTACGGTATACATATTATTAGTCTGCATAAGCCATGCGCAGGTGGACTCTCCTGCGCGGTGACTGTTGGCCAGTCAAGTCATGTGATTTTTTGAACAGGAAAGCTCTCGGGCAGTGGGTAGCACAAGTGCAAGAAAGGAGAAATCCTATCGTTACATTGGTTTTTGTATACTTGCCAATACTTATCCTTTCCTTTTAATCACGTCAAGCCATAGATGAAAACCCCCTTCCAATTCAACTCTGTCGGCACAATCACGTCCCCACGTCCTATTTTAAGCGATTGCACCAAAGATCCAGCATGCTCGGTTGTAACGCTCTGCCCCAGTAGCGCTTCCAGTCAGACCGTGAATAAGTTCGAAAATCTCAACCGCAGTCGCGTGGTGAATCTCGATCTCGCCCAAAAAAACAGGTAAGTCACCCTCAAGATTACTTCATTCAATCAGCGAATGAGTTATCGCCCGAAATTTCTGTCCCCGTTTTATGATCCACCAGCCCGCCATCCTTGCTACCGCCGTCATACCTTGGGATTCGCGTTATCATTTCGATGCACCCGCATTCCGCCAACAGGTGGGAGCCATCGCGAAAGGACTCACCCGCAACATTTACATCTTCGGCACCGCTGGAGAAGGCTACGCTGTATCCGAATCTCAATTCGATGAGATTGCCACGGCTTTTTGGCAAGCGAGCCTAGACTATCGGGTGACCCCCATGCTCGGCATCGTTTCGCTGTCACTGCCAACCATTGTCTCTCGAATCCAGCGTGGCCATGCCCTCGGATTTCGGGAATTTCAATTGTCGTTACCTTCCTGGGGCGCGCTCAACGACACGGAAGTAGATGCATTTTTCGCGGCGACCTGCGGACAGTTCGGCGACTGTCGTTTTCACCACTACAATCTCCTCCGCACGAAACGCCTCCTGACCTCTGTGGAATATCGTCGCCTCGCCGAAGCTCATCCCAACTTGGTTGCAGTCAAGTGCAGCACCGACGACCCCGCTATTCTTTCTGATCTCCTCACGGTGTCTCCCCGTCTGATGTTTTTCTTCACCGAGTTCGGCTATGCGCGGGCTCGGCGCACTACAAGTAACATCGGGCTTCTCATCTCCCTCGCCAGTGCGAACCATGCACTCGCCCATGAGTTCGTCGCCGGCGACGATGCGACGCGCGACACCGCCGTGGCTGAATTGCGACTCATGGGCGCGAGTTTGCGGGAAATTTCTGCGGGCCGCTTCCATATAGATGGCGCCTTTGACAAAATGCTCTACCGTCTCACCGACTCTGAGTTTCCGCTTCGACTCCTGCCGCCCTATGCCACGGCGTCCGACGCGGATTTCGCACGCTTCCGTGATTCGCTTCCGACGCGCTGGAAACGAGCGTGACGTATTCCGCTCAGTTCCCTTAAGCTGAATGTAGATTCCTCCGGTAGCGACAATTATGTGCAGGTCGAATTGCTAGATGCCAGCGGCCCCGTCATCGCGGGTTTTGCGAAGGCCAACAGCGCTGTCATCAATACATTCAAAATGAATGCGACGGTGACTTGGAACGGGAGCAGCAATATCTCGTCTCTCGCTGGTCAATCGATTCGAGTGAAGGTCTACACGAAAGGGGCAAAGCTCTACGCGCTGCAGTTTCAATAAACAATAGTCATGCCCTCTCCCCCTGGGTCGTCGGCCGACGGCCCTTTGTCTCCCTCTCAACTCCCGAAACACTTATGCGTCATCTCCCATCTTTTGGTGCACCTGTTAAATTTATTGCCCGCTCTGCACGCGGCGTCGTGTGGGTGGCACTGGTGGCCACGACCGTTTTGGCGCAGACGCCTAAGCGCCCCAACATCGTCCTCGTCATGGCCGACGATCTCGGCTGGGGCGATGTCGCCTTCAACGGCAACAAGAAGGTCCACACGCCGGCGTTGGATCAGCTGGTGCAGGATGGCGTGCGACTCGATCGGTTCTATGTCGCGCCCGTTTGCTCGCCGACGCGCGGCAGTTGCATGACCGGGCGAAGCCCGAACCGCTACGGCACGATCTGGGCGGGCCGCGTGCCTCTGCCGCGCGAGGAGGAGACGATTGGTGATATGCTGCAGGCGGCGCACTATCGCACTGGTTTTTTCGGCAAGTGGCATCTCGGCACGCTCACGCCCGAGTGCGATGAAGGATTTCCCGGCAACAAGCTTGATCCCAAAACCTACTCGGCGCCTTGGCATCACGGCTTCGACACATGTTTCGCGAGCGAATCGGCGATGCCGAACTACAATCCGCTCGTGTGGGACGACGAATGGGATCTCACCAGCACGGCAAAGACGGCAAATAAATACATCATGGATCGGCCGATAGTGTATGGCGAAGGCACGCTCGTGGGAAAACCGCTGCCGCGGTGGCCTTACAATTTCTGGCTTGGTGAACACAAGCCGGCCCCCGGCCCGATCGCGGGCGATGCTTCAGAGATCATTATGGACCCCGCGATCACGTTCATCAACGACTGTGTCGCGAAGCAACAGCCATTCCTCGCGGTAGTCTGGTTCGTCACGCCTCACACGCCCGTCGCCGCCGGTCCGGAAGCACGCGCGGCGTATTCACACCTCACGATGCGCGAGCAACATTGGTTTGGCGCGATCTCCGCGCTCGACGCGCAGGTCGGACGCCTGCGCAACACGCTGCGGAAACTCGGCGTCGAGCAGGACACGCTGCTCTGGTTCAACAGTGACAACGGGCCGTCCTGGGTGCACGAGTTGAATTCATCCGGCCCGTTGCGGGGCCAGAAAGGCGATGTCTACGAAGG